>NZ_JAXMJI010000107.1:0-22763 GCF_034376665.1 Allopontixanthobacter sp.
CGCTGCGGCCGGTAAAATCGAGTGGGTTGGTCGGTGTCGTCATGGGCGTTCTTCTCCGGTGGAATCCGGCGCTCCCTAACGCAAGGCAACCTTAAAGCGAATAGGCGACGTCCTGCCGCCGCTGTTGGCGGTGCGGATCAGGCCGCGTCACCGATGCCGAGGTCGCCCAGCTTGCGGTACAAGGTCGATCGCCCGATCCCGAGGCGGCGCGCAACTTCGGTCATGCGGCCGCGATAATGCCCGATCGCAAGCCGGATAACATCAGCCTCGATTTCTTCCAGCGGACGCAGATTGCCGTCCGCCGTATACAGCATCACACCAACCCCTTCGTGCAAGGGATCAATCGGGTTGTCGCATTCGCCCAGCAGTTCGGATAATTGCGGAAAACTATCTACCGTCAGCGTCTCGTTGTCGCAGAACACCGCGGCGCGGAACAGGACCGCCTGCAACTGGCGCACATTGCCGGGCCAGTCATAAGCGGCGAGCAGGCTGAGCGCGCCATCGCTGATCGATAAGGGGCGCAGCCCCGGCTGTTCGCCGATGCGGGCGAGGAAATGGCGCGTAAGTGCTGAAATGTCGCCCTGGCGGTCGCGCAAGGGCGGAAGCACGATCCGGGTGTTGGACACCGCCTTGTACAGACCGCTATCGAAATGTCCGGCGTCGACCAGATCCGAAAGCGGCAGATTGCTTGCCGCCAGCAGGCGAACATCCACCCGGAAACCATGTTTGGCACCGACCGGGCGCACGATGCCGCTGGTCAATGCTTCGGCGAGAACTTCCTGCAAGGGAGGTGCCAGCCGGTCGATCTCGTCAAGCACGAGCGTGCCGCCGTCGCAATGCTGGAGGGCACCGATTTGCCGATCGAACGCACCAGGAAACGCGTTCTGTTCATGCCCGAACAGCACCGATTCGATTGAATTGGCCGGAATTCCGCCGACATTTATGATCCTTAACGGCAATTTCGACCGCGTGCTGGCGGAATGCATGGCCCGTACCAGCATTTCCTTGCCGGTCCCGGTTTCGCCTTCGATCAGCACCGATCCGTGCCCGCGCGCCGCCTTCGCGGCGTTGGCGAGTGCGGCGCGGAACGATTGCGAGGTGCCGATCATGGCATCGAAATCCAGCATCGCGGGAAATTTTTCGGTCAGCGGCTGGAGTTCGTTCTTGGGCGCTTCCACCTTGGTGGCGCTGCGCAGGGCGGTCATCAGCCGGTCGGGCGCAACCGGCTTTACCAGATAATCGGTTGCCCCGGCGCGCATGGCTTCCACTGCCAGCAACGGAGATGCGCTGGTGGTCAGCATCAGGATCGGCATTGCCGGACGCCGGGCCTTCAACTCCTCGATAAGGCCGCAGGCGTCGTCGCCGGGCACCCATTGGTCGAGGATAATGGCGGACAATTGCATACCCTGCCGGGTGCCGAGCGTCGCAATGGCGGTTTCGGCGTCGCCCACCACCAGCACGCGCCAACCCTCTCGCGCGGCAAGCGCCGTGATAAGCCGGCTCTGGGCCGGTTCATCATCAATCAGCATCAGCAAGCGCGTTGAATCGTCAGCCATAGAATCCCAAGACCGTCCCGTTGCGGTACAGACCCATGAATTAGCGTGATCGGGTAAAGGTCCGATTAAGGACATTGCGGCTGCCGCTAATTTCATGGGGAGATTGCTGCCGATCTCTCACCCACAGGGTCGATGCCGCGCGAGGGTTGATGCCAGCCGTGGCGCAGGATAGATGGACCGGGAGAAACACTTTCCACACGGGGATTCGAGATGGCTTCGTTAAACGACAACAAATCTGCCGAAAAAACCTACGGCAAATTTGTCGGCGCGCTTAAGTGGGCGGTGCCGCTGGTTGCGATGATTACCTTGCTCATTGTTATTCTGATCGCGTCTTGAGCGCGCAGAACTTGCGCATCGCGGTTCTGAAGGAGCGCGCCCACGGCGAAACCCGCGTTGCGATCATTCCCGAAACGGTGAAGAAATTCACTGCTCTCGGCGCCGCGGTAGCTGTTGAAACAGGCGCGGGACTGAGCGCTTCGGTTTCCGATCAGGCCTATGCGGAGGCGGGCGCTGAGCTGACCACTGCGGCGGAGGCGGTTGCGGGTGCCGACATCGTGCTGGCAGTGCAGGCTCCCGATGTCGCATTGCTGCACGGCGCGAAGCCCGGTGCGTGGGTTGCGGCAGCGTTCGACCCTTTCGGACAGCCCGGCCGCGTCGATGCCTACGCCAAGGGCGGGCTTGAAGCTCTGGCAATGGAATTCATGCCTCGCATCACCCGGGCGCAGAGCATGGATATCCTTTCCAGTCAGTCCAATCTGGCCGGATACAAGGCGGTTCTGGCCGCAGCGGACCAATATGGCCGCGCTTTCCCGATGATGATGACCGCAGCGGGCACGATTACCGCTGCGCGCGCTTTCATCATGGGCGTCGGTGTTGCCGGATTGCAGGCGATCGCCACCGCGCGGCGGCTTGGCGCGCAGGTCTCGGCAACGGACGTCCGCTCGGCCACGAAGGAACAAATCCAGTCATTGGGCGCGAAGCCGATCTTCGTCGAGAATGTCGCGGGCATCGAGGGCGAAGGCAGCGGCGGCTATGCCACCGAAATGTCGGAAGAATACCGACGCGCACAGGCCGAACTGGTGTCTAGCCACATTGCCAAGCAGGATATCGTGATCACGACAGCGCTGATCCCTGGACGCGCCGCACCGCGCCTGATCTCGGACGCGCAGATTGCCACTATGAAACCCGGCAGCGTAATCTTCGATCTCGCCGTGGCGCAAGGGGGCAATGTCGAAGGCAGCGTTCCCGATCAGGTCGTGGTGAAGCACGGCGTCAGGATCATGGGTTTCTCCAACACGCCCGCGCATCTTCCCGCTGACGCGTCTGCACTTTTCTCGCGCAATCTGTTCAATTTCCTGAGCGCTTTCTGGGACGCGGAAGCGCAGCGGCCGGTGCTGGACGAGGAAATCGGGGGCGCCGTGCGGCTGACGCAGGGCGGCAAAGTGGTCAATGAGCGGTTGCTCGGCTCAGGAGAGTAACCTTGGACTTCATTTCAATTCTTTCGATTTTCGTGATGGCCTGCTTCGTCGGTTATTACGTGGTGTGGTCGGTTACGCCGGCGCTGCATACGCCGCTGATGGCGGTCACAAACGCGATTTCAAGTGTGATTATCGTCGGCGCGCTGGTTGCGGCGGCGGGCGCGGGTAACCCGATCGCCAAGTGGCTGGGCCTGGCGGGCGTGGTGCTCGCGAGCGTGAATATCTTCGGCGGGTTTGCGGTCACGGCTAGAATGCTGGCGATGTATAAGAAGAAGGAGCGCAAATGATGTCCTTCTCCTTCAACGTCACCCCGGTGAAAGCCGGGGTCGCTATCCGCAAGCTCCGCATTCGATTGAAAGCGATCCCAGCCTTCGCTGGGATGACGGTTCTGGTTGGGGTTCCGGCCAATGCTTCCGAAGGATCAGCAGCAGTCCCTGCCTGGGTGCCGCTCGCCTATCTCGTGGCCGGCATATTCTTCATCCTCGCCTTGCGCGGGCTTTCCAGCCCCTCCACCAGCCGGACCGGCAACCGCTTCGGCATGGCGGGGATGCTGATCGCGGTCGTCACCACGTTGGTCACGCATGACATCGCCAGCCTGCCGGAGATCCTCGGCGCAATTGCCGTCGGCGGCGGGATCGGCTGGGTGATCGCCCGCCGGATCGAAATGACCGCGATGCCGCAGCTTGTGGCAGCGTTTCACAGCCTCGTCGGTCTGGCCGCGGTATTGGTGGCGCTGGCTGCCTTCATGAACCCGAGCGCTTTTGGAATTGCCGATGCTGCAGGGCAGATCCTGACGGTCAGCCGCATCGAGATGGCGCTTGGCGCTGCCATTGGTGCGATCACCTTCTCCGGATCGGTCATCGCGTTTGCCAAATTGAACGGCAATATGTCCGGTTCGCCGATCATGCTGCCGGGCAGGCACATCATCAACCTCGGAACGCTGATCGCCATCATCGTGCTCACCGGTCTCTATGCCGTCAGCCCCTTGGGCGGCGCGGGTGAGGGATGGATGTTCTGGGCCATTCTGGCAGCGGCGTTCATCATTGGCTTCCTGCTGATCATTCCCATCGGCGGGGCGGACATGCCGGTCGTGGTGTCGATGCTGAACAGCTATTCCGGCTGGGCGGCGGCGGCGATGGGGTTCACGCTGGGCAACACCGCGATGATCATCACCGGCGCGCTGGTGGGCAGTTCGGGCGCGATCCTCAGCTACATCATGTGCAAGGCGATGAACCGCAGCTTCATCTCGGTGATCGCCGGCGGCTTCGGCGCGGAGGCGAGTTCCGGCGGAGACGGCGCGAAGACCGATCGGCCGTGGAAGCGCGGCAGCGCGGAAGATGCCGCCTTCCTGCTGCAGGAAGCGGAAAACGTCATCATCATTCCGGGATACGGCATGGCCGTTGCGCAGGCGCAGCACGCCTTGCGCGAAATGGGCGATGTGCTGAAGGACAAGGGCGTCAACGTCCGCTACGCCATCCACCCCGTCGCGGGCCGGATGCCGGGCCACATGAACGTACTGCTAGCGGAATCCAACGTGCCCTACGACGAAGTGTTCGAGCTGGAGGACATCAACAGCGAATTCGCCCAGGCCGATGTCGCCTTCATCATCGGGGCAAACGATGTGGTCAATCCGGCCGCCAAGACCGACAAATCGAGCCCGATCTACGGAATGCCGGTGTTCGATGTCGAAAAGGCCAAGACCGTTATGTTCATCAAGCGCAGCATGGGCGGGGTGGGCTATGCCGGGGTCGACAACGATGTGTTCTATATGGACCAGACCATGATGCTGCTGGCCGACGCGAAGAAGATGGTCGAAGAGATCATCAAGCACCTCGACTGATCCGATGCGCAAACTGCTCCTGTTTCTGGCGCTGTCAGCGGGCGTGGTGGCGCTCGGCATCAGCAGCGGCGCGGTCGATGCAGCGGTGGAATGGCGCGTCAAATCGGGATTGATGGACGCCGGTATCGGCGAAAAGCGCGCAACCTGCATGGCGGCGCGCATGACCGACCGGCTGAGCATCCTGCAATTGCGCAAACTGCAGAATATGGAAGCGCATGACGGCGAGGCCGCAGAGCCGACCGGACTGGGCGATTATATCAAGCGCGTGCGCCGGATCGGCGACGCGGAAGTTGTCGCGGTAACGGCAAGCTCCGCAGGGCTTTGTGCAATCGGTATCGGATAGGCCGCACTTACAGCCTGGTAAAAGTCACCGTTCGGCAGAACACCGAAACGCAGCCTTTTACCTTCAGCTTTGTTCCTTCACGCGCCAGGTCTGCATTGAAATAGCGGCCCTCCTCGGGACTGTAGCCCTTGCCCTCGAATGCGTCGCCGTCGGGCGTCAGGTTCCAGAAAATCCGCTTTCCGAGAAGCATCTCGCCGCGCTTGGTCTTGTCGGGGTTCTTTGTATCGCGAATACCGCCATCCGGTTCCTTGACCAGGAAGCGGTCGATCTTGCCGCAGATTGCAGTGCCGCACTCGTAGAAGGTAATTACCGATTTCGCATCATCGGTTTTCCATTTGCCCAGGATCGAAGCCGGGGCCGCAAGTGCGGGAGAGGCGGTCAGTGACGCAGCAAGCGCCAGCGGTAATATGGAGGCAATTCGCATCGTCAGTCCTCTTTGCATTTCCTATCCGGGTGCTGCCCGGCGGTGGATCTCGTGCTTTCACATCTTGGTTTCGCGGCAATTCTGGCGCATCAGGGGATCAATTGGAGAGGAATTGTCATGATCAAGCTGAACCTTGCCTGTGGAACGGCAGCCATGATGCTCGCATGTGCGCCGTCCGTTCAAGCAAAAGATGTAATTGTCAGTGCCGGCGAAGGTGCGCAGACCCGGTTGCAGGAAGCCTTGATCATGGCGCAGCCGGGCGACACCGTGGTGCTGGAGGCCGGGACATTCGCCCTGTCCGATGGCCTGTCGCTTGATGTCGACGGCGTCACCGTCCGCGGTGCCGGGATGGACGGCACAGTGCTTGATTTTACCGGACAGCTGGACGCGGGGGAAGGGCTTCTGGTCACTTCCGACGGCGTGACACTGCGCGATTTCGCGCTCGAAAATCCCAAGGGGGACGGGATCAAATCCAAGGGCGCGGATGATATTGTCTACCACCGGGTCCGTGTCACCTGGACCGGCGGGCCGCTCGCCACCAACGGGGCTTACGGCATTTATCCGGTCGAAAGTACCAACGTGTTGATCGACGGCGTGAAGGTTTCGGGTGCGTCCGACGCGGGCATCTATGTCGGGCAGAGCCGCAGGATCACCGTCCGCAATTCGATCGCCGAAGCCAACGTCGCCGGGATCGAGATCGAGAACAGCCGCGACGCGCTGGTCGAAAACAACATTGCGACCCGCAACACCGGCGGCATTCTGGTGTTCGACCTGCCCAATCTGCCGGTGATGGGCGGGGGCAATGTCATCCTGCGGCGGAATCTGGTGGTGGACAACGACACCGCCAATTTCGCGCCGCCCGGCAATATCGTCGCCAGTGTCCGCCGCGGGACGGGGATCCTGGTGATGGCGAATGACGGGGTGCTGATCGAAGACAATGTCCTCAGCAACAACCCGACCGCCCATGTCATGGTGATCGCCTATACACAGCCATATCAGGACGAGCGGTACAATCCCTTTGCCCGCAATGTGGTGGTCGGCGAAAACGCCTTCGGACGCGGCGGTGACGACCCGCAACTGGACGGCGCCGAGATGCTGGTTTCGGCCTTTGGCGGCGCTCTCCCGCCCGTGATGTGGGACGGTGTGACCGAGGGCGAGACCGGTCTGACGGTCAGCGAGGGCGTAACCGGCTGGTCGCTCAATCTGGCGACGCCGGGGCAGGACCCCGCAACCGGGCAGCCGGCACCGCTCGATGTTCCCCGGCCAAGCTACAGCTTCGATGCTTCGTCGGTCGGTGCGCCCGCCGAGATGGAGGCCCGCCTTACGTCATGACGCCGAGGATAGCCCTGCTGGTGCTGGCCGGGGCGAGCCTCGGCGCGGCGGCGCTGGCGGCTCCGCTTGCCGCGCCGCAACCGGTGAACGACGTGGCGGTCAGTCAGACCCCGCTGCCGGGCAAGCTGTCGGATTTCGGATTTTTTGCCGATCAGGTGCGGCAGATTCCCGCGCCGCGGGTCACGCCTTACCGGCTCAACACGCCGCTCTATTCAGACGGGGCGGAGAAGCTGCGGTTCCTCTATCTGCCGACCGGCACCAGCGCCCGTTCCGACGGCGAAGGGCTGCTGGTGCTGCCGGTCGGGGCTGCGCTGATCAAGACCTTCGCCTTCGGCGAGGGCGTCAATCGCCGGCTCATCGAAACCCGCGTGCTGCTCCACCGCGCGGATGGCTGGACGGCGCTTCCTTACCGGTGGAACGATGCGCAGACCGAAGCGACACTGGCCATCGCCGGTGGGCGGGTCAATCTGACCACGCCGGATGGCGAGGCAATCAGCTACCGGGTGCCGAACAAGAACCAGTGCAAGGAATGCCACGGATTGGGCGGCGAGGTCATTCCGATCGGGCCCAAGGCGCGCAATCTGTCGCAGGAGTGGCTTGAGCGCATGGCGGCCGACGGTAATCTCGACCGAGTACCCTCTGTCGCGGACCGGATGCCCTTGTGGGAGCAGCGCGGCAGCGCCGATTCTGCCGATGCAGCCCGCGCCTATCTCGATGTGAATTGCGCTCATTGCCACCGGCCAGGAGCGACTGCTTCCAATTCCGGGCTTGATCTGCGGTGGGAACAGGACGATCATCAGGCGCTCGGGATCGGCAAGCGTCCGGTCGCGGCGGGCCGGGGTTCCGGGGGGCTGCTGTTCGACATCATTCCGGGTAAGCCGGGCGAGTCTATCCTGGTTCACCGGATGAACAGCCTCGAGCCGGGCGTCGCCATGCCCGAACTGGGGAAGTCGACCCTCGACAAGGACGGCGTGGCAATCGTCGAACGGTGGATCAGAGAAATGCACACACCATGAAGACAGTTTTGAAGGCATTGCTGGTGCTGGCGGCGTTGCTGGTGATCGCCTTCCTGATCTTCCGCACCCCCGATACCGATGCGGCGGAAATGCGCGCCAAATATGGCGGCCCGCCGTCGCAATTCATCGCGCTGGATAATGGCCTGACAGTCCATATGCGCGACGAAGGGCCGCGGGGTGCCCCTGCGATCATGCTGCTGCACGGATCCAACGCCGATCTGCACACCTGGAACGAATGGGTCCGTCTGCTGGGTCAGGATTACCGGATCATCCGGTTCGACCAGATCGGTCACGGCCTGACCGGACCGGCACCGGACGGCGACTATTCGACCGAGGCGTTTGTCGGGACGGTTGACCAGCTGGCTTCGTCGCTGGGCCTCGAACGGTTCACCCTTGGCGGCAATTCCATGGGCGGCAAAATCGCCATGGCCTACGCCATCGCCCATCCGGAAAAACTGGAAGGCTTGATCCTCGTCGATGCAGGCGGCGCCCCGCAGTCGCGTGACGGTGCCGGTGGAGGCAACATCGGCTTTGCCATCGCGCGCATGCCAGTGGTGAACCGCCTGATGACGCAGATCACCCCGCGTTCGATCATCGAGCGGAGCCTGTCGCAAAGCGTATCCAACCAGGCGGTGGTGACCCCGCAGGTAGTGGACCGGTACTGGGAACTTCTGCGCTATCCCGGCAACCGTGCGGCAACGCTGGCACGGTTCGGCCAACCGGGCACCGTCTTCACGGCGGAGGAAATGCGCCGGGTCACGGTGCCGACCCTGATCGTCTGGGGCGAAGAGGATGCGCTGATCCCGTTCGCATCGGCTGGCTGGTTTGCGAAAAATTTGCCCGAATCAAGCCTGGTATCCTATCCCGGGATCGGGCATCTGCCGATGGAGGAGGCTCCGGAAAGCAGCGCCGAGGCAGTCCGCAAATGGCATGGTCAACACGTATTAGCCACCGTAAGTCAATGAACAGGCTGGCTGAAGCAAGCCGCTGGACCTGCGGCGTTGCTGTGGTAAGCCTGATGACAGCGCCGGGGCCAAGAAAAAGGTAATCGGCCGTTTCAGGGAAGTGTTCGTTGCGCAAACTGGGTTTGATAGGGGGGATGAACTGGATCTCCACCCTGACATACATCGAACTGATCGCTCGCCGGGTCCAGCGCCGTGCCAACGCGCGCGCTACGGCGCCGTTGATCGTGGAGAGCCTGGATTTCGGGCAGCTCGAAGGATTGCGTGAAGGGCGGGACTGGGAAGCTGCGGCGGAAATGGTGGTGGATTCGGCGGTGCGCCTCGAACGAGCCGGTGCCGAGGGTCTGCTGATCTGCGCCAACACGATGCACAAATATTTCGACCGGGTGATTGAAGCCGTGGGCGTTCCGGTGATCCATGTGGCGGACTGTCTGGGCGCTAGGATGGCGGGCGAAGGAATTACCAACGCGGCGCTGATCGGACGGCGGAATGTCATGACGGATAGCTTCTTCCGCGAGAGGCTGGTCGCGCATGGCATCGATCTGATGCCGCCGAACATGGACAATGTCGAAGTCATCGACCGGATCATCTACGAGGAACTGATGGTCGGAAAGGCGAGCCGCAACGCCCAGCGGGAGCTTAAGACAATCATCACCCAGAAGGAACAGGCCGGGGCGAAAGCGATCGTGCTTGCGTGCACCGAGTTGGAGCTGGTGGTGGATATCGACGCGAATGTGCTGCCGATATTCGATTCCACGCGGACGCATTGCGATGCGGCGGTCGATTGGATGATGGGCGCAGATTGATAGGGCATTTGCAGTTGTTGCTCGATTGTTCCCGTTGTTAGCGGGGTTAGCATCTCCTAAGCCCGCTGGCAGATGATCCGCGCCACCTTCGCCGCAGACCCCACCCGATCGCGTGGCCGCGAGTTCGCCGAAAATCGCGAGGGCACGCGGGGTCCGCGCAGCGAATTCCAGCGGGACCGCGACCGGATCATCCACTCGATTTCGTTTCGGCGGCTACGCAGCAAGACGCAGGTGTTCATCGCGCCCGACGGAGACCATTACCGCACCCGGCTGACGCATAGTCTGGAGGTTGCCCAGATCGGCCGGGTGATTGCGCGCACGCTCGGCCTCGACGAAGATCTGACGGAGGCGCTGTGTCTCGCGCATGATATCGGGCATCCTCCGTTCGGCCATGCGGGCGAGGATGCCCTGTCGCAGGCGATGGCAGAGCATGGCGGGTTCGACCATAACGCGCAGTCGCTGCGGACCTTGATGCGGATAGAAAGTCCCTATTGCGACCATCAGGGGCTGAACCTCACCTGGGAGGTGCTGGAAGGGCTGGCAAAGCACAACGGGCCGGTCGCGCAGCCGGGGTGGGCGCTGGAAGAACTGGATGCGGCATTTCCGCTCCACCTTGACGATTATCCATCGCTGGAAGCCCAGATCGCTGCCATTTCGGACGATATCGCCTATGATAATCACGACATCGATGATGGCCTGCGAGCAGGCTTTCTGCAGCTCGATGACCTGCTGACGCTCGATTTCGTCGCGGATCAGTGGCGGACTGTCGAAAACCGCTTCCCACACGCCCCGCGCGAGCGGCAGTTGCGCGAGCTTGTTCGGGGGCAAATCGGGCTTATGGTGAATGACGTGATCGAACACACCCGCGCCGCTGTGGCCGGGTATGACACCATCGAAGATGTCCGAAATGCCGGCAGGGTTCTAGGGACCTTTTCGCCCGCTATGCAGGCTGACGAGCGCACACTGAAGAAATTCATGTACGATCGCCTCTATTACCATCCCGAACAAAGAGCGACTGCGCAGCGGGCGACGGATGTGGTGGCCCGATTGTTTGCCGCTTTTGCCGCCGACAATAGCCTGCTGGCCGATAGCTGGTACCGCTCGCTGCCCGACACGCAGCCGCAGCGCAGCCGGCATATCGCAGATTATATCGCCGGAATGACCGACCGCTTCGCGATCGACCAATGCGCCCGCATTTACGGCGAAGTGCCCGAGGGCCTGAGCAATGTTTAGTGCTTCGACCGGACCGATACGGATTGCACTAGTCGGCGCAACCGGCTTGATCGGCCGTGCGGTGGTCGAGGCGTGCATTGGTCGGGAGGACGTGCGGCTGGTCGGCATTGCGCGCCGCGAAATGAAACTGCCGGCCGGGGCGAGAATGGAACTGTTCGTGGCCGATCCCGCCAAGTGGGAAGAAGTGCTCGAAGCCGTCAAACCGCAGGTCATGATCAACGCGCTCGGCACCACGCTGAAGAAGTCCGGCGGAGACGAGGACGCGTTTCGCGCGGTTGACCAGGAACTGGTGCTGGAGGTCGCGCGGGCGGCGCACCGGCAAGGCGTGCAGCGGTTCATCTCGGTCAGTTCCGTGGGCGCCCATATCCTGGCGAAGTCGTTCTACCTGCAGGTCAAGGGCGAGGTGGAACGAGACCTTGCCAAGGTCGGGTTCCGGCGGCTGGATATCCTCCGGCCCAGCCTTCTGCGAGGTGCGCGGCCCGGTGACCTGCGCTTTGCCGAGCGGATTGGAATGATTGCGTCCCCTCTCGCCAATCTGATGCTGCAAGGCGGTTACCGCAAATATCGGGCGGTGGAGGCAGACACAGTGGCCGACGCCGCGCTGGCGCTCGCCCTCACCAAGCCGGGCGGCAAATTCGCGCACGAACACGATGCAATCCTGCGCGCAGCCAATTCACTGCCGCAGCCCGAACCCGGGCCGATGGCGTAGATTTCGCGCCGAGAGAGGA
Organism: Allopontixanthobacter sp.; assembly: GCF_034376665.1. Classification (NCBI taxonomy): domain Bacteria; kingdom Pseudomonadati; phylum Pseudomonadota; class Alphaproteobacteria; order Sphingomonadales; family Erythrobacteraceae; genus Allopontixanthobacter; species Allopontixanthobacter sp. The sequence continues at coordinate 11,719 of NZ_JAXMJI010000107.1, forward strand.
ATTTACGACATGTGGCCCTCGATTTTTGGCGCGGCTAATATCATCGCGCTGATCGGATGGATTTTCCTGATCCTCCTCCCGCACAAGCCGCTGCCGCTGACGGCAGTGCTGTATCTCGGTGTCGGCCTGCTGTGTCTTGTCTACACGGCAGGGCTGGTCGCGCTGCTAAGCGGGATCGCCGACGCTGGTCCGGGCGGGCTGCAGGCTGACTTTTCCTCGATAGACGGGGTCCGGGCCATTTTTGCTTCGGACGGCGGGGTCACGGTTGGTTGGACACACTATCTCGCGTTCGATCTGTTTGTCGGGTTATGGATTGTGCGGGATGCCGATGCGAAGGGTTTTTCACGGCTGGTCCAGGCACCGATCCTGCTGGTCACGCTGCTGGCGGGGCCGGCCGGCTTGCTGATCTGGCTGGTGATCCGCGAACGGCGCGCCAGACTTCATGGCCGGATGAAGGGTTAGCGTCCGCATCCATTGCACGACGCTGAAATGCAAACACCCGCCGGAATATCCGGCGGGCGTTTGTGCGACCCTAAAGGGCTTAAATCATCCTAAGTAGCGCGGTCGCCAGCCTCACCAACCGATTCAATGTCCTGGCCGACCCCTTTGACGGTGTTGCAAGCGGCGGCCGTCATTGTCATTGCAGCGATGCCGATCGCGATGAATATCTTCCGTGCCATCGTTCCATTCTCCAAAGTTTGGCCCGCGCCGGGGCCATCAGAAACACAACGTCCGCAAACGTTGCCGGTTCCTCAGTCGGGCAACAATTGACGCGAGGCAAGTTCTGCCTGCCTTTTGCGCGCGAGAAAATGCTCCCGCCAGGCAATCGTCACACCAGCCGCGATGATCAGCGGCGCGCCGATCCAGGTCGATGCAGGCGGCAGATGGTCGAAAATCGCCCAGCCGAACAGGGTCGCCCAGATGATTGCGGAATAATCCATCACGATAACGGTAGAAACAGTTCCCACGCGCAGCGCCGCAGTCAGCAGGAACTGGCCGAGAATTCCGAACAAGGCGAGGCCCGCCAGCAGGCCCCACTGATAGGGGGAATGCTGCTGCGCCACGAACGGCATAGCCAGCGCGAGAATCGGTGTGGTGAACGCCGAAAAATAGAAGACGATCGTAAGCGGGTGCTCGGTCTTGCCGAGATCGCGAATCTGGATTGAGATCAGTGCGATCATGAACGCCGCGCCGAGCGACACTAGCGCGCCGTAAAGCGGGATCTCGCCGCCGCCGGGCTGCGCGATAATGACCACTCCGGCAAATCCGAGGATGACCGCCGCCCAGCGGTACGCTCCGACCTGTTCGCGCAGCAATAGGGCCGAAAGGATTACCGCCCAGATGGCGGACGTAAAGCCGAAGGTCGTCGCCTCCGCCAGGGGCAGCAGCAGTACGCCGCCGAAATTGAGCACCATGCCGATGAACCCGTAGGCGGCCCGCCTGCCGTGGAGCGCCATCCGCCCGCTCTTCAGCAATATCATCCGTCCGCTGAGGTAGAACCATCCGGCAAGCAGGGGGATCGTCACCACCTGCCGCCAGAACAGGATTTCCAGCAGGTGCACGCCGCTTTCGCCGAGCAACTTCACGAACACCAGCATCAGTGACAGCACCAGCGCTGCGCCCAGCCGGATTACCAATGCGAATAGCGGTCTTTGCTGCGGCCCCTCGGTCATGAATTCGCCTTACGCGCGGGCCGGATTTGTTCAAGCCGCCATTCCCGGTGGTTGCCGAACCGCTATCCAGCCGCCATATCGCCCGGCGCGATGAGCGTGCATGAATTCCTGACCTTTGCCAGCGAGGCGGATATTGTCGGCCTGTGGGGCCTTGCGCTGCTGATGCTCGCGGCCGGTTCGCTGGTTGCGGAGCGCAGACGCATGAAGCGCGCCCGGATCGACCGCATCGGCTGGGTGCCGTGGACGAATATCTTCATGATCAGCGCGATTGCCGGGATGGGACTGCTGGCGCTGGCCGCGAAGGGGATTATGGCAGGTTAGCCACATCCCGCGGCGAAAATCCTTACAGGCAGGCTTCCAGAAACGCCTGATCGAACCCGTATTGGCGAGCTTTTTCCAGCGTGTAGGGCCGCAGGCCGGAGGCGCGGTATTCGCCGATGATCTTCCCGTCGTCGCTCTCGTCCAGATATTCGAACTTGAACAATTCCTGCGTCACGATCACGTCGCCTTCCATCCCGATGACTTCGGTGATGTTGGTGGTGCGCCGCGAACCGTCGCGCAGACGTTTCACCTGCACGATCAAATCGACCGATTCCGCGATCTGCCGCGAAATGGCTTCCTTGGGGATTTTGATGTCGCCCATCAGGATCATGTTTTCCATACGGCCGAGGCATTCACGCGGGCTGTTGGCGTGAAGAGTACACATGGAACCATCGTGACCGGTGTTCATCGCAGCCAGCAGATCGAAACATTCCGCCCCGCGAATTTCGCCCAGGATGATCCGGTCCGGCCGCATACGCAGCGCGTTCTTCACCAGATCACCGATAGTAATCGCGCCTTGGCCTTCGAGGTTGGGAGGGCGGGTTTCCAGCGGCAGCCAGTGCGGCTGTTGCAGGCGAAGTTCGGCCGCATCTTCGATCGTCAGAACGCGTTCGCCTGGATCGATCATCTTCGACAGGGCGTTGAGCATGGTGGTCTTGCCCGAACCGGTACCGCCCGAAATCACGATGTTCATCCGGCTGGCCCCGGCGACCTTGAGCGCGGTTGCCATCTTCTCGCTCATCGATCCGAAATCCTTGAGCATATCGATGGTGATCGGCTTTTCGGAGAATTTACGAATCGAGATCGCGGTGCCGCGCAGCGACAGTGGCGGCACGATCACGTTAACACGTGACCCGTCCTTCAAGCGGGCATCGGCCAGCGGGGTAGTCTGGTCGACGCGGCGACCGACCTGGTTAACGATCCGCTGCGCAATCTGGAACAGATGCTGTTCATCGCGGAACTGGATCGGGGCGAGCATGAGCTTGCCCTTTTTTTCGATATAGGTCTGATCAGGGCCGTTGACCATGATGTCCGAAATATCGGGATCCTGCAGCAATTCCTCGAGCGGGCCGAAGCCCAGCAATTCGTCGATCAGGACCTTTTCCAGCGCGAACTGCTCGCGCCGGTTGAGCGTGATCTTCAACTCGGCCAGCACTTCGAGGATGATCGGGCGGAATTCTTCGGACAATTCGTCCTTGGTCAGCGTTGCCGCCGCTTCGGGGTCAACGCGTTCGAGAAGGCGTGGGAGAACCTGCTCCTTGATCTTGTGCACGCTGGCTTCGAAGCCCGAAGGCCCCGCCTGCGTTTCCATGACATTGTTGGCGCGGTCGGCCAGCCTGCTCATCGGATCGGCTTTTGCCAGCTGGCCGATTTCCCCGTTATCGACCTCTCCCCCTTCGCCGGGTAGCGGCGGAAACTGGTCTCCGCCGAACGGAGAGGCCGGACGTCCCGGATTCCCGCCATCGCCGCCTTTCATAGGCTTGGCGACACCGAAAGCCGGACGTCCGCCGGGCTTCATGCCCGCTGGCCCGTTCTTGCGTCCGAATGCACTCATCCTATTGTCCCCACAGGCATCTACGTCAAATTTGTCCCGCGTCGTAAACGGCGGATGGCTGATGTGTGCTAACCCGGAATGGTAAATAAACCGGTAATTCCGAGGGCATTCCGCCGGTGAGTAACGGCGAAGTTCGAAGGGGATTGGCGAATATTGCTGATCGTGCTTGTCTCCGACGAACTGGACCAAGGCTCAGCAAGATGGAATAAGGACGATGGATTTGCCAAACAGCGGCGATGGCCTGCAATGCGGTGAGCTCTCCGCAGCTGGTCGCTTACCGAAGCCCGGGCACAATCCGCCGTTCCTGATAGGCAAAATGGCGGTAAGGTTTTAAGGAAGCGAAAACTGCGCTTGGAAAACCTTATCCTACCTGTCGCTCCATCTGTTTCTTGCCCTAACTCGCTCCTACTCTGCGACCTTGGACACCTCCCCATGAACCACACCAAATGGCACTGCGACTGCCTTGGAACCGACCAGTGCTGAAGACCGAGCAGGGCGGTCTGATCTTGGCGCTCGCCGGCTTTGCGCTGCTGTCCAGCGGTGACGCCGTGATCAAGACAATGGCCGGGCAGTGGTCCCCGCTCGCCGTGGCGGCGCTGCGTTTCACACTCGGCGCGGCGGGCCTGTCGGTAATCCTGCTGCTGAAAGAAGGACGCAGCGCCTTCCGCCCGCAGCGCCCCTGGCTACAGGCTGGACGGGGTGCCTGCCTGGCGTTTGCGACTATGTGCTTCTTTGCCGCGATTTTCGTGATGCCGCTGGCGGAAGCGACTGCGCTCATATTTCTCGCGCCGATCATTACCGCGCTGCTCAGCGGGCCGTTGCTCAAGGAAAATGTGCGCCCGGCGACATGGATCGCCTCAATCATCGCCTTCGTCGGCGTGGCGCTGGTGCTGCGGCCCAATCTGTCGGAGCTGGGGCTGATTGCGCTGCTGCCGCTTGGTTCGGCCTTCGCCTTCAGCCTGATGATGCTCGCGAACCGCGCAGTCGCGGGGCAGGGCAGCTCGCTATCGATGCAGGTGTTCGTTGCTGCGGGTGCCGCGCCGGTTCTGGTCCTGTGCGCCATTGCAGGCGATGTGAGCGGCGCGGAAAGGTTCGCTGTAATCTGGCCCGACTGGACTGTGATCGCACGCTGCGCCATCGTCGCGGTTACGGCGAGCATGGCGCATTGGCTGGTGTATCTCGGTACAACGCGCGCCGGGGCCGCGACGATCGCGCCGATGACCTATGTGCAATTGCTGGTCGCCGTTACCCTCGGCTGGCTGATCTTCGGGGACCGGCCCGATGCGATGACGATGGCGGGTTCGGCGGTGATCATCATCGCCGGTCTGTATTTATGGAACGCCGGGCGCGAGAAAACTTCATGATCACAGGAAGCTGGTAAATCTCCTGCCAATCTTTATCTGCATGATCTTCCCCACCGGAAACGCCGAACCGGCGGATTTTCCGGCAACTCCGGAATGTGAGAATACCCTCTATGTGCGGAATTATCGGTATAGTCAGTGGTCAGAACGTTTCGGACCGTCTGGTCGATGGTTTGCGGCGGATGGAGTATCGCGGTTATGACAGCGCGGGGGTCTGCACGATCCATGACGGGGCGCTGGTGCGCCGCCGCGCGCAAGGCAAGCTGAACAATCTGGTGGAGGAACTGGCGCAGCACCCCGCGCCCGGTCCGATCGGCATCGCCCATACCCGCTGGGCCACCCACGGCGCGCCGACCACGCATAACGCGCACCCACATGCGACACCGCTGGTGGCGCTGGTTCACAACGGGATAATCGAGAATTTCCGCCCGCTGCGCGATGAACTGCTCGAAGCCGGTCGTACGCTGGAAAGCGAAACCGACAGCGAAGTCGTCGCGCATCTGATCTCTGCCGAGATCGAAGCAGGGGCCTCGCCGGAGGACGCCGTCAAGACCGTCCTGCCCCGGCTGCGCGGCGCTTTTGCGCTGGCGATCACCTTCCGTGATTATCCCGACATGCTGATCGGCGCACGGCGCGGATCGCCGCTGGTAGTGGGGTACGGCGAGGGGGAAATGTTTCTGGGTTCCGATGCTTTGGCGCTCGCATCGCTGACTCAGAAAATCGCCTATCTCGAAGAAGGCGACTGGGTCGTCATCACGCGGGAAAGCGCAAGTGTGTATGACGACGAAAACACCCTGGTGCAGCGGGAAATCACCACCTCCGGAGCCTCGGCCGCTTCGGTCGAGAAGGGCAATTACCGCCACTTCATGCAGAAGGAAATCTTCGAGCAGCCGACCGTCGTCGCCCAAACCCTGAAGAGCTACATCCGCCAGTCCGACAACACGGTGGCCCTGCCGCAGATGGATTTCGACCTGTCCGCGATCAAGCGGGTAACCATCGTGGCGTGCGGCACGTCCTATTACGCCGGGATGGTCGCCAAATACTGGTTCGAACATTTCGCCCGGGTGCCGGTGGATATCGATGTTGCCAGCGAGTTCCGCTACCGCGACCCGGTGCTGGAGGAAGGCGGCTTGGCGCTGTTCATTTCGCAGAGCGGGGAAACCGCCGATACGCTCGCGGCGCTGCGACATTGCAAGGCTGCTGGCCAGACTATTGCCGTGGTTGTGAACGTCCCGACCAGCTCGATGGCGCGGGAAGCGGATCTGCTGCTCCCGACCCACGCCGGGCCGGAAATCGGCGTCGCTTCGACCAAGGCGTTCACCTGCCAGCTGGCGGTGCTGGCTGCGCTCGCCGCGCACCTGGCGGTCAAGAAGGGCCGGATGGACCGGGCGGAAGAACAGGAGGTGGTCCGCCATCTGCTGGAAGCGCCCGCCGCCCTCAACGCCGCTCTCGACCATGACGACGACATTGCCGCCATGGCGCCGCTGATCGCGCCAGCGCGCGATGTCCTGTATCTCGGGCGCGGGCCGGACTACCCGCTGGCGCTGGAAGGCGCGCTGAAATTGAAGGAGATCAGCTACATCCATGCCGAAGGGTACGCTTCGGGCGAGATGAAGCATGGCCCGATCGCGCTGATCGACGAAGCGGTTCCGGTGATCGTGCTGGCCCCGTCAGGCCCGCTGTTCGAAAAGACGGTGTCCAACATGGAGGAAGTGCGCGCCCGCGGCGGGCAGATCGTGCTCATCTCCGACCGCGAAGGCCTCGCCGAAGCCGGCGAAGGCTGCATCGCCACCATCGAGATGCCCCGCGTCCACCCGCTGATCGCGCCGCTGGTATATGCCGTACCGGTGCAATTGCTCGCATACCATACCGCCTGCGTCAAAGGCACCGACGTGGATCAACCCCGCAACCTGGCAAAATCCGTCACGGTTGAATGAAACGCGCCAGCCGCCGACCAGTTGTAGGCGGACAATAAACTTGTTCCATTTCGCTCACGGAATTCCGCCAGTTTGAAATGCCCATGCTACAATAGAGTTTGTCCATTTTCTCACTATTTTAGAGCGTCGCAGCACATGGATGGTCATTTCGGTGACGATTGCGACAATAGAAAATTTCCATTATTTGATAGTCGAGCTGAGAGTAATACATCCTTTTTTCAACAACTTATGCATAGCCCCGTCGTCGTGACGATGCACCATCGAGCTTCTCTCGCTATCGAAAATGCGCGAGTGGAGAAGAACTGCTCGAACAGAGCCTTTTGCTGGCGTTGACGTGATCAAGCGGGGTTATTGTTTTCCTGCGCCTGGGTATGCCGCTGCCCTACCCTGCCCCGATAATTTTGCCAGCGGCGCACTTGGTTTGCTTAGCTTCTGACTTCGCCTCGCCAGAGCGGTCGCCGCAGTACCAAAATCCGAGAACTAATCGTTTACCGGACGTCCAGATTACATTCCTTGATCAACTCGTTCGCATTCAAATCCGCCGACACACCTTGTGGAATTTACGCGCTGCGGCAAATCCCGTTCTTAGAGCATCACACATGACAAATTCTTGCTAGATCGGCGTACTGATTTCCAGCCCGATTACAGGTTCATATGCCTTGCCAACAGGCAACGCATATAAAATCCATACTAACCCATCGCCCCGATCGAACACATAGCCCCGGAATCGCGATTCCGGCTGACGTCTAACGGCACGGCCCGGAGAGCAAATTCAGGTGGGCATCAACGCCCACACACAATGGGGACCATTCTGTGAAAAAGATTAGTAAGCTCTACGCTTGTACCTCGGTGATTGGCCTGTTTGCGGCTGCCGTATCGACATCTGCATATGGACAAGATGAAGCCGCTCCAATTACTGCCGAGGAAGTCGCTCAGGACGATGAAATGACCGGTGCGGAGGCATCCATCATCGTAACTGGCTCGCGCATCAGGCGGCCGAACCTTGAATCGACGGTTCCCATAACCTCGGTTTCAGGTGAGCAGTTCTTCCAGCAGGGTCAGACAAATGTCGGCGACACACTTAACGACCTTCCGCAGTTGAGGAGCACGTTCGCCCAGCAAAACCCCGGCCTAGGCATCGGTATCGCCGGGCTCAACCTGCTCGATCTTCGGGGCCTTGGAACACAGCGCACGCTGGTTCTGGTAAACGGCCGCCGACACGTTCCCGCAGATATCCTGAATAACGCCGTGTCTGTGGACACCAACTCGATTCCGAACGATTTGATCGAGCGAGTCGATATCGTTACCGGCGGCAATTCGGCCGTCTATGGCTCTGATGCTATCGCCGGGGTGGTGAACTTTGTGTTGCGCAAGGACTTCGAGGGCTTGCAGGTTCGCGGACAGGCAGGCGTTACGGAAGAAGGTTTCGGCGCTAATCAGTACATCTCAACAATGTTCGGCAAGAATTTCGCTGACGGACGCGGCAATGTTACCCTGCACGGAGAGTACGCGCGCACGGATCGGGTGTTTGCATCCGATGTACCGGCCTTCCGCAGCAACGACAACTTCCTGGTAGTCGATGCCGATGGCGGTACCGGCATCGTAAATGGCGGTGACGGTGTTCCCGATCGCAATTTCTTCACCGATATCCGAAGCACAACCATTCACGTTAACGGATTGGTGCCGATCAACCAGCGCAACGTAGCCAACGCCGGTCTTTGCGGCAATGCTACGACAGCGAACAATGGCGGCCCCAATTCTGCAGGACCCGCCTTCAACTGCACTTACATTTTCACACCCGAGGGGCGCCTGGTCGCGCAGACTGGGGCTCGCTTTGGGACTGGGATCAACAGTGCAATAATCGGCGGCAATGGCCAAACCGGTCGTGAGGGCGAACTGGTATCGGTTCTGCCGTTTACTGAACGCTACAACTTCAACTTGCTTTCGCGGTTCGAGTTTTCACCTGCAGTAGAGGTGTTTCTTGAAGCGAAATGGAACCGGGTCAACGCAATCGGGAACAACGCCGGTCCATCGTTCAACCAGGGAACTGGTGGTACGACTGACTTTCGCGAGCGCGCCCGGCTTGACAACCCATTCCTAAATCCTGCCGACAGGGCGACGCTGGCCAACCTTATTCTCACTTCTGGCTGCCGGCCAAGCCTGACAGTAACATGTCCAGCAGCCGGCAATTTAACTGCTGCCGACATCACAGCCGTGAATAATGGTAGCTTCCGGTTCGTGAACTCTCGTTCCTTGGCCGATGCGGGCTTGCGGGATGCGCGATTCCAGCGTGATACCTATCGCATCGTTGGCGGTGTCCGCGGATCGTTCAACGATGACTGGAACTACGAAGTATCCGTCAACTACGGCAAGTTCGAAGAAGATACGACCAGCGATGGTTTTATCGATCGTCAGCGCTTTGCGCTTGCGCTCGACGCCGGCCGCAATCCTGTGACCGGGGCGATCCAGTGCCGTTCGCAGTTTGATCCCGCATCCGCGGTGCCTCTGGTGGGCTTTGCAGCACCAGCTGCCGCGAACGCAGCCCGGCTGGCAGCCGATATTGCTGCCTGTGTTCCGTACAACCCATTTGGCGCGGCAGACAATTCTGCGTCAGTCGACTATTTTGCGCGCACCTTCACTAACACCGCTTCCCTTGATCAGCTCGTAATCTCCGGCTTCGTCTCCGGCGACCTGAGCCAGCTGTTCGAGCTGCCCGGCGGCCCGATCAGCTTCGCGCTAGGCGGCGAATACCGGCGTGAAAATGCGTTCTTCTCGCAGGATCCATTTGTTACCGATGGCTTTACCAACGCGGTTTCGATTCCTGTATTTGAACCGGACGCATTCGAGGTAACGGAAGCATTCGGTGAAGTCCGCAACCCCATCCTGAGCGATACGCCCTTCTTCGAAGAGCTGACCCTCAGCGGTGCAGGACGGGTATCGAAATATCAGGGCGGCGTCGGCACCGTGTATGCATACAACGCCGGGATCGACTATGCGCCGATCGAGGACGTCCGCTTCCGCGCCAACTACAGCCGTGCAGTCCGTGCGCCAAACGTATCGGAAACCGGCTTCCCATTGGTGCCCAATTTCTCCAATAACTTTGTCGATCCATGTAATCCCTCGGTTATTGGCACGGGCGTGCGCGCTGCAAATTGCCTTGCCGATATTGGCGCTGCGACACTCGCTACCTTTACCAATATTACTCAGTCGTTGCCGATTGTCAGCGGGTCGAACCCCGACCTGACCGTAGAAACCTCCGATTCCTACACTTATGGAGTTATATTGCAGCCGCGCTGGGTTCCCGGCTTTAACTTGTCGGTCGACTATTATGACATCAACGTTAAAGGCGTAATCGCCAGCGTTGGTGCACAAGGGATCGTAAATTCCTGCTATGATTCAGCTACGCTGGATAACATTTTCTGCAAGCAGTTCACCCGCTTCCGCGGCCCCGGTGCAGGACCACTGGGTGAAGATCCAGGCCGCATCCTTGGCAACTCGCTGATTAACGCACCGCTAAACTTCGCAAATCGCAAACGGCGCGGCGTGGATGTCAACATGAGTTACCAAACGAAGTTTGGCGATGTCGATTTCAGCACCAGTCTGATTTACACGCATAATCTCGAGAGCAGCAATTTCCAGGATCCAACAAACCCCGAATTCGAAACCCGGATACTTGGGCAATTGGGTGATCCAAAGGATGAATTCCGTTGGGATTTCGACGTCGGGTCCGGACCGGTTACGTTCGGTTACCGCATGCGTTATATCGGGCCTATGTTCTTCAACACCTACGCTAGTCTGTTTGAGATAAACGGAATACCGCCAAGCGACATCGATGCGTTCCCGACGACCAAATTCCCCTCGGTTATGTATCATGATCTCCGGGTGGACTTCGACGTAGCAACGGATGCGAACGGTAATTCGATCAAGTTCTATACCGGTGTCGATAATGTGCTCGACAAGGGTGTACCGCTGGGCGCGACCACGGCGACCGGAGCGGGGAGTGCGATCTACTCATTCCGTGGCCGGAATTTCTATGCCGGCTTCCGCGCACGCTTTTAAGACGTGACTGTTACATTTGGATGGGAGGCTGGTTAGAGCCCCAGCGTCTCATCCAAATGTGAGCCTTTGATAGGCCAGTAAGATCGCTCGCTTTTAGAGTCGCTCTTCTGGAAGAATGAATTGTTGGGGTGCATGCCCG
>NZ_JAXMJI010000108.1:0-15199 GCF_034376665.1 Allopontixanthobacter sp.
GCGCGCCGCCGATCGTATCGACGTCGATCGACTGGCCTGCGTCCAGCGCGAAGCGGCTATCGGCGCCCGCATTGGTCATGGTGGCCGTGCCGATAATATCGATGACACCGGTCGCGCTGAGCGACAGCGTGCCCGCCGGGCCGATATTGCCGTCCTGCGGCGTGCCCGCTCCGCTGCCAACCAGCACGTCCAGCGTATCGACAGTGATGTTGCCGCCTGCCCCCTGCGGGCCGATCGCGGCCGAGATCGACAGGTCACCGCCGCTGAAGATGCGGGTAAATTCGCCATTGTCGATACCCATCACGCCGGTCGCGGGCGAGCCGGGATCCCCGCCGAGAACGATGTCTCCAGCCGTGCCGATCGTGATTGCGGTGGTCGCATCGCTCCGCCCGAGCGAACCAGCTGTTCCGATGTTGAGATCGCCCGCGACCACCCCGATAGTCGTGCCGCTGGCAGCCGCCTGCAGATCGATCAGCCGGCCGACCTCGATCGTCAGCGCGTTGGCGGCGCTGACCACCGCATTGACGGTAAAGCCATCGGCGGCGCTGATCACCACGTCGCCGCCCGAGGAAATAACCGTCAGCGGCCCCTGCGCGCCCTGCGGCAGCAGGCCCACATTGTTGGCAACTGGCTCATTCACGAAAATCGATCCGCCGGACGAGGTCAGAAGAATATCGCCCGTTGCCTCGATGCCGCGAAGGTCGAGATCGCCCGCGGTCACGATGTCGATGTCGCCCGCGGTCGCGGCGGCGCGCACGGTCAGATCGTTGGTGGAACGCAGCAGGACGCTGCGGCCAGCCGCATCCAGCAGGCCTGTAAGGTCGATATCGCCGGTAATGGCCACCGCGCCAGCCGCAGCCTGCAGCAAGGCGCTGCTGCCGGTAAGCGATCCGATGGTGATGCCGGCGGGACCGAAGACGTCAATGGTGCCTCCCGCCGTCAGGCTTGTCCCGGTGACGGAGCCCGAGGCGACGGCAATGATGTCGCCCGCCCCGGCCAGGGTCCCGAAACCGACATTGTCGCCGCCCAGGAAAATGCTTCCGGCACCGCTCGCCGTGCCGAGAAATACGTCGCCCGGGCCGGTGTTCCCGGCAATCAGGGTAATGTCCTGCGCCCCGGCTACGCTAATCGCGCCGAAGCTGTTGCCCGCGCCCGCTACCACCCGCAGCGGGGCGGCTGCGCCCTGGTTGTAAGTGCCGACATTGATCGATCCGGCAACGCTGTATTCCGCTTCCGGCGCACCGCCGACTCCTGCCGCTGTGGTCAACTGGCCGCCGGTATCGATCAGCAGCGCGTTCAGATCCTGGCCCACGGTGATGCCCATATCGTTCACGCTGGTCAGCGAACCGGTCCCCAGCAGGCTGCCGGCTGCGGAAATCGTGATCTGGTCGCTGTTGATGACCGCGCCGAGCAGATTGATATCGCCGGTAAGGCTTTCGGCGAAGAAGGTGTTTGCCGCCTGGATCGTGGTCGGAATCCCGTCGCTGCCCATCACGATGTCGTTCCGGATGGTGATCAGAACATCGTTTGCGCTGATCGACGCCTGTTCGACAACCAGTCCGATCACGTTATTGTTGCTGTTCTGGCCGATTTCGATCCGGTTATCGGCTGAAACCGATCCAAGACAGATGTTGCCCTGGAGGCACTGTCCGCCGAGCAGGCCGGCGTCGTCACCCTGCGCCGCGCCCGCATCGGGAGCATCGACAATGTCCGCCGCCAGCGAGGCCGCGCTGATGCTGCCGCCGGTCCCATCGATGGCGTTGGCGTTGAGGATTATGGCGAAATCATTCGCCTCGATCGTGCCGGCCGAAACAATCGAGGCAAGCGGGGTAAGCGGCGGCGAGAGCAACTCGCCCGACCGCGCGAGCGCGCCGGCATCCAGCACCAGATTGTTGAAATTGGCGAAGGGACTGGCGGCATTTGGAGTGGTCGCCGGATTGGCTCCGGCCTCCACCACAGCGCCACTCGCAATGATGATGTCGTCGCCGGTTCTCACGGTCAGGCCGTTGTCGGACACCGTATTCGAGCCTGCGGCAAACAGAGCGTTACCACCCGCCGTCACCGACACGAAGCCGGTCGAGGTGACATTGCCGGTGATGGTAGCATCGAAATTCGGGTCGAACTGTTCGAGACTCTGGTTGGCATTTACGCCCGCGCGGATGGTGATTCCGTTGAGCACAAAGGTGCCCGCGCCCACGGCGAAGGTCTGTGCTGGCCCGGTAACGGAAGCGTTGTTGACCGTGACGCTCCCACCAGCGGACAGCGAGATGTTGGATAGGGCCCGCAGGTCATTCGCCTCAGCCTCGCTCTCGGCGCGGATTGCCACCGCGCCCCCGCTGCCGATCACTGATTGCCCGTCGGCGATGAAGTCCAGCCCCGCCGAAGCGGTGAAATCGCCGCCGCTCGACAGGGATACGACGCCGGTATTGCCGGTGTGGGTGACCAGGATGCTTCCGGTCGCGGCGAGATTCGTCGTTCCGCCGACCACCAGCTGCCCGTCGCCCGCGAAGGCGTAGGAGATATCGCCGACGACATTGACCGTTTGGTTACCGGCGATGGTGTTGGCTTCGCTTCCGCCGGTCAGGAAGAAACCGCCACCTGCAGACGCAGTATCGCCCAGCACTGTCGCCGATAGCGAGGCGAAGGAGAATACCCCGCCGGCATCGCTCGACAGGTCGCGGATATCGATCCGTCCGCCTACCGTGGTACCGTTGACGGTGCCGGTGCCGCCGACGGCGTTGCTGATGATGGTGACATCGCCCAGCGTGATAATCCCGGGGCTGCCATCGAGCAGTTCGATTACCGGACTGCCGCCCTGCGCAGCGCCGCCATTGCCCGAAATACCGGGAATGCCCGATGCAAATGTGCCCCCGAGGCCTCCGTCGCCGCCGATGCCCAGACCGGACATGACGACACCGCTTCCGGTGATCGTCCCGCCCACCGCGCGCAGCGTGGGGGACCCGCCGGTGCCGGACCCGCCATTGCCGCCCGTTCCCGCTGCCGATGCGGCCGAGAAGCCGCCGTCGCCGCCCTGCCCGCCGGCCCCGCCCGTGCCGGTGCTGGTCATGACATAAACGCCGGAAGCATTGCTCAGGGCCAGTGTGGTTCCGCTGCTCGCTTCCAGCATCAGCACGCCGCCGACGGCGTCGCCGCCCTGCCCGCCCGTGCCGCCAATTGCATCGAAGCTCTGTCCGCCGCGGCCGCCCTGACCGCCCACCGCGTCTGCGGACAAGGCCGCAAGCCCGGGATCCACTGTCAGGCTTGCACCGGCACCGCTTACCCCGATCCGCGCCGTGCCGCCGCTGGCGCTGCCGCCAGCGCCGCCATCGCCCCCGTTTCCGACCGTTCCGGAAGGTGCTCCGTCCGCCCCGCTCCCACCGACCGCGTTCGCCGCAATCTGCAGCGGTTCGGACGTGGACACGCTGGCCAGCGCACCGTTGACCTCCAGATTGGCAGCGCCACCGACTGCGTCGCCCCCGAACCCGGCAATACCGCCCGCAGTGTCGGAGGACCCGGCGTTTCCGCCCGCCGCACTGGCAGAGATAGTCGCTGTACCGAGGGAAATGACCGAATTGTTGATCGCCAGGGTCGCCGTACCGCCCGTGGCCGATCCACCGTTGCCGCTGTCCAGTCCGCCGCCGCCCGCCCCGCCGGACCCGTCAGCGATGACCGAATAGGTCAGGCCGCTGGCGTCATCCTGATCGAGATTGATCGTGGCAAATCCGCCCGTGCCCGCGCCGCCCGCACCGCCCGCACCGGTGGCATCGCCCATCGAAAATCCGGAGCTTCCGCCGCCGTCGCCGCCGACCCCCTGGGCGCTGGCCGTCAGACTGGAAAAGCTAAGGTCGCCGCTCACATTGTTGAATATCGCCGTGCCGCCGGTGCCATCGCCGCCGGCGCCGCCATCCTGACCGGGAATGCCGGCTTGCGTCTGGGTGAAGAAGGCGAATGAACTGCCCCCGCGGCCGCCGTAACCGTCCGCCGAAACCACGATACTGCCGGCGTCGATGACCGCGGTCCCGTCGAGATTGAAGGTCGCACTGCCGCCGGTCGCATTACCGCCATTGCCGCCTTCGGACCCGGCAGCGGAACCGCCGGTTCCTCCGCCTTCCACGTCGTTACCCCGTGCGGCGACGGTAATCGTTTGCGCGGTCAGCGAACCCGATAGCGCGTTGAACACCACCGTACCGCCAACAGCATCGCCGCCCCGGCCACCGCGTGTGCCGATCTCGAAGTCGCCGAAAGCGCCGTCCCCGCCGAGGCCATCGGCGAGAATGTCGAGACTTCCGACAACCATCGCCGTGCCGTCGAGGTTGAACAGGATGTTCCCGCCCTGCCCCAAGCCGCCATCACCAGCGGAGGGAAGGCCGGTTGAAAGCGCGGTGATGCCGGGCGGCAGCCCACCGCCGATTCCCCCGTAGCCGGAACTGCTGATTGACAGCGAATTCGCGGTCAGGTTGCCGCCGTCGAGGTTGAAGATGACATCACCCGCGACCGCAGTCCCTCCATCGCCGATAAAATCGGTGCTGCCGCTTTCGACATCGAACAGGATGAAGGCGTCGGCGTCGATGAATATGCTGCCCAGGCTCAACGATCCACTCGCTCCGGAAAGCGACAGGGTAATTTCGCCGCCCTGAGCCATGGCCGCTCCGCCATCGACCGGGTCGGAACCGGAACCGCCCCTTGCGCTGGCATCGAGAGTCGCGAAGCTCTGGAAGGCGATCGTGCCGTCATTGGCTTCGAGCGTGATCGAACCGCCGATTGCGTCCCCCGCAGTGAGTAATGCGCCGGTGGCTTCGCTGTCGATGAAGGCGAACCTGAAATCCATTGCGCCGTTGGTGCCCGCGCGCAAGGTAATGTCACCGCCGCGGAAATCCTGCCCCGTGCCGGTAAAGGAAAAACTGCGTCCAGGCTCAGACGCGCGCGCAAGAATGTCGAGGAAGTCCGCCGAAATCCGGCCCTCGACCGCCTGCAGCAGGACCGAACCCGCCTGGGTAACTCCGGTGTCGGCTCCGCCGCCCGAAGTGGTGTCGATGATGAGCGATCCGACGATCAGCAACCCACCTTCCGGCCCGACATTGTCCACCGTGACACTGACCGTGTTGCCGGTCGGCGCTGCAACCACGCCATTGGTCGATGCATCGACGAAGGCATTGCCTGCCACGCCCAGCAAAGTGTCCGGGTTGGTCACGTTGAGACTGACTGTCCCACGCCCTGCCTGGCCTGAAATTTCATTGCCCGACCCGTCGAATGACAAGGCACCGTCGGACCGGCTGAAAAGGTCGAGATTGCCGATCTGGTTCGTTCCGGCGGTAACGTTGACAGTAATGTCCCCTGCCGCCGCGTCGTTGCTTTGCGCGGTGAGCGGATCGTCGCCCGCGCTGGCTTCGGCGCTGGTGTTGACGAACAGCCCCCCGGCGCTGAAGCTGCTGCTGCCCAAATTGAGCGTAACATCACCGGCCGTGCTGTCGCTCCCGACTCCGCCCGGTCCATTGCCGACCTCCTTGCCGGTCTGCGCCGAGATTGCCTGGGCGCTGATCGCCAGAGCGCCGCCGATATTGACCGGTCCGGTGGTCCCGAAATCGACCGCAATATCGCCCGCAGTCGCAGATCCGTTCTGAACCTCGCCCTTGCCGCCCTGCGCCGCGCTGTTGATCAGCAGATTGCCCCCGACGTCTAGGCTGGTCCCGCCGCCGACCGTCAAGGTGATTGCGCCGGACACCGCGTCCGCCCCAATCCCGGTTCCGCCATTGTCGCGGAAGGTCGAGAAATCGTCCGCCCCCTGGGTGAACGTCTCGACGGTGAAATTGCCGCCAACCGTCATGGCACCACTGGCGGAAGTCAGATCGATGGCGATGTCCCCGCCCGAGCTAAGCGTCAAATTCCCGCTCACGTCGATGACGGCGGCATCCGTCAGCGCCATAGTGATATTGCCGCCCGCCGTGACATCCAGATCATAGCCGCCGCGCCCGTCACTGCCGGACAGGATCGAGTTTGTCCCGCTTGGCGCCAGGGTCACGCTGTCGCTGGCATAAACGTCAGCGGAGGAAGTAAAGGTCACCGCGTCGAGGACTACATTGCCGCCCGCTACGGCGTTGGCAGTGTCGACCTGCGCCGCAGCGTTGGTAGCATCTCCGGTAGCCATGATGCCTGCGCCTGCGCTCAGGATGATGCTGCCATTGTCGCCCAGGGAAGCGGCCGCCGCGGGTTGATAGCCAACCGTGCCGCCGACCAGCATCGAGATCGCGGTATTCTTGGGCACCGCGACCATATGGATCCCGCGTGCGTCGGCATCGACAATCTCGCCCACATCGCCGAGGATCGGCGAGGACGCAGGCCCGGTGGTGGTGCCTGTATGCACCACTCCGTTGGCATCGGCAGAACCAAGCCCGACGGAAATGTCGAACAGGCCGCCATTGATGGTCAGCTGGGCCTGCTCTGCGCCAACATAGGCCACCGATCCGTTGACATTGACCGATCCGCCCTGCTCCACCCGCGGTGCAACCACCGCGAGATAGCTGTTCGGCCCGAGTGCGGAAATCTGCGCGCCCGATTCGATCACCACCGCGGTGTTCGCTTCGGCGACGCCGGTGAAATTCATGGTCGTCCCGATGGCATTCAGATTGCTGCTGGTCAGCACCAGGCTGCCGACATTGAAGACTGAACTGGCGCCGATGATCAGCCCGCCGGGGCTATAGAACCAGATATTGCCGCCGGTACCGCTGCCCGAAAAGGTGTTGCTGGCGACCGTCCCGTCGATCCGCACCGCCGCGTCGACCGTCGGCGTGAATATGCGATTGAGGACCGTGTAATCGCCAAGTGCGCTGGTGAAGTTGAGCTGCTGGCCTGCGCCGAGGAACGTCACTTCGCCGCCGGCTGTCCCGGCCGCGTTGGTTGTCCAGTTGATGATCGCGCTGGAGGCCAGCAATTCGACCACATCCAGCCCGGTTCCGGGGCGGTAATCGACTTCGGCGGCGAAATAGTTTGCCGAGGCGGCGACATTTATCCCGGCAGTATTGGTGTCGCCGTTCGAGGGAGCCGTTGTGCTCGAAAATGCGGTGATGCTGGAAATATGGGAATCGCCGCCGAGCGACGTATAAGCGCCCGCCGTAGGAGCCGTTCCCGCTGTTGGCTGACGGGGCGCGACAACGGGCGCATCCCGAATGATCCCGGTCGGGACGATTGCGGAATCCAGCGACGAAGGAGACGTCACCACCTGTCGCGGCATCACTTCTGTCCGGCTCTGTGCGAGCCCTTGGCCGGGCGTCAGGGTCAGCGCGGCTGCAGCTGCCAGGCTCGATCCGCCGATCAGCCAGCGATTGCGCCGTCCGCCTAGGTTCGATGGCGTGTCAATCTTGCTCATGTGCCCACCCGTCTGTCCGTCCAAACCCGTGTCCGACCTGATCGCTTCGGCCCGCTCATCGCCACGGTACCAACTGGACCGAGAGGTTGATCAGCAGCCGGAAATCTCCGCGCTGCGTCTGGAACGGCGCCCGTTCCAGCGGCACTGCGCCAAACACGTCCAGCCGCAGGCGGTTGCCCAGTGCGGCCCGCACACCGCCGCCCGCGGAACTGATCGTATCGAACCCGCCGGGCAGATTGTTGGTGTCCACCGCCATGAAATCGTAGAAGACATAGGGCTGCCATGCGGTCCCGCCGAAGCTGCCCGGAACCAGCGAGCCATAGGCCGCCTCCACTTGCGCGCCGATACCGCTATCGCCGATCACCGCGCCGGGATCATAGCCGCGCCCGGAGGTGAAATTGCCGCCCGACACCTGTTCGTAGCTGAGCAGCGCGTCGGGCGAATATTGCGCGCGCGGGGCGATCGAGAACTTGATGTCCGGCACCGGCCTGAAATCCGCCCGGCCACTGGCCCGCACGACCAGCGCGGTCGGATCCCCGTCCAGCCGACTTGGCACGTCTGCGCCCGGCGCGGTGCACAGGACAAAGCCCGGTCCGCAGCCCTGGCTCGCCCCGAACACATCGAACCCTTGCCGCACCTCCAGCCCGCCAGCGACGGCAAAGCGGGGTTCCGCCGCGCTGTAACCGCCCGAGCCGGTCAGGCTTGGCCGGTCGATGCGGTTGAAATCGACCCGCGCATAGGCGACCCGCAGCCGGTCTTTCGACAGCGGCAGGCCGGTGAAGGAAACGTCCTGGTCGATCAGGTCGAACCCGGCGGCGGCAAACAGATTGCTTACCTGCGACCGCCGGAGCGGAAATCCGGCATAGGCGCTGACGATCATGGTTTCCGATTCGAACAGGTCCGGTCCGGCTATGTCCGGCTGGCTCCAGGCAAACGTGCCGTTCGCGCCCAGCCGCAATCCCTCGCCGCCAAGGCGGAATTCGTGGCCGAGTTGCAGGACGCGCTGCTCGTCGAAATCTTCGGTGACGTAGAAACTGGCGGTGGTTTCATCGCCCATGCCGGTAATACCGTTGACCTGTACGCGCGCCAATGCGCCGAAGCGGCCGACTTCCTTGCTGCCGTAGTTCTGGACCGCGAGATCGGCGAACACGGGCGTGCGGTCGACGTTGAACACGCCGACGACATCGCCCAGGACCGTCTCCGGCCCGCCCGCCACCGGCTGCAGCGTCAGCCGCACATCCAACCCGGGAATGTCGCGAGCCAGCAGCAGGTACCGTTCCGCTTCGTTGATGTTGAAGACCGGCTGGCCGGAAAGCTTGTCGATGTATTTCTGCAGCAACCTGCCCGACGGGCCCGGCTCCCCGCGAACCTGCACCGCGCTCATCCGCGCCAGCACGACATCGAAGCGGACTACGCCGCCTTCGATCTGCTGCACCGGAACCTGCACGGCGGCCAGATAGCCTTGTTGCCTGAGCAAGGTGCCCGCGCGGTCGCGAATGTCGCAGATCGCGGCGACGGACAGTTCCTGTCCGACAAGCTCCGCATAGGCAGGCTCCACGATGGCGACTCCGATCGCTTCCAGCCCGCTGAACCGGGCCTGCGTGAAGGTGAAGGTGAGACCGGCAAATTCCGGTGCAGCCAGCGGACAGGGCGCGCGTTCAATCGCGCCGTCCACGGCGACTGCCTGCCCTTCGGTGCGCAGGCGGTCCTCCAGCCGGTCGCGCTGGATTTCCTCCCGCGTCGGCGGCGCAGCAGGTGTAGGCGCGGTTTGCGCCAAAGCGCCGCTGGCAAGAGCGGTGCTGGCCAGCAGGATCGCCGCCCCGAAACCGGCGGACCCGATGAATTTTCGGCCCACGATGGCGGATACCCCGTTCATTGTGCGAACACCGCAGCGGCGGCAGCGACCGGCATTGCCGCTATCGGCGCATCGGACAGCAGTGGCCGCGTGGCATCGCCGATGATCGCAAAGCCGCCCCAGTAGAAGGGATGGGAGGTCTGCGGATCGTCCATCAGCCGGTGCTGCGATGCACGCAGGGCAAGTCCGACACCCTGATCCCGGCCAAGGCGGAACATCTCGCTGATGAGCCGCTCGGTCGCCCCGTAATCATCCGGCGCGGGCCAGTGGCTGGCCATCACCGTTCGCCCGCCAGCGCCGATAAAGCTGCGCACCAGACCGTCGAGCGCGGTGCCGCCGCCGCTGCCGACGCCCGCCGCGCGGGTGGCTTCGATACTGGCACCCCCTGCGGTATCGCAGGCCGACAGGATGACGATATCGGCGTCGAGGCTTAGTTCGAAAATCTCGTCGAACGACAGCAGCCCGTCAGAACCTGCGCCGCCGAACGATGTCAGCAAGGCCGGCTTGGCAGGGCAATTCGCGTTGGGCGGCGTGACCAGGCCATGGGTGGCGAAATGCAGGATGCGGTAATCGCGCAGGTCCGTCCGCCCCATGATCGCATCATCGGTGAATTCCGCGCCCGTCAGCAGCAGGGAACCGCCCGCGCCGATCAGCTTGCGGGCGGTGAGCAATTCCCTGTCGTCGATCGGCGCATTCCATGCGGCTGCGTTCCAGCTGCAATCTTCCCCGGCGATCCCGGACCGCGTGGCTCCCGGCCGCACCGCACCGATCGGCACATTGCGCCCCAGCCCGAGGTATTCGCTTGCCGCGCGCGAACGCGGGGCCTTGCGCGCATCGACGAAGGACTGCGCGGAAACCGCGGTGCTGATCGTCTTGTCCCGGCCGAGCCAGGCTATGCCGGTGAAATCGAACGGGTCGCCCTCCGGCGCGCTGGAACGCGCCAGATATCTTTCGACCGAGGCATCGTCCGCCACCAGGATGTCGACCGGCAGACGCAGCAACGCGCCGTCGGGCTCGAACACCAGGTGGCTGGCGGCGGCCAGGCGGTCCGCGACCGGTTCGAACAGCGCTCTGTGCAGGTCGCGCGCCAAAGCGACCTCGAAGGGATAGGTCACATAGCGCCCGCCTTCGAGCGCGGAAATCGACGAGCGCAGCATATCGACTTCGAAATCAAGATCCGCTTCGGAGGAGGATATACGGTAAGCCTTGGCAAAGTCGCGGTCGGCGTAGAACATGAAAGCCTCGCCGCCGACGACCGACATCTTCGCATAGGCCTCGCCCGGTTTCAGCGACGCCCGGAAGTCGGCCAGCGACAGCGAGCGAGGGGCCACCACCCGGTATTGCGGATAATCGTTGAGCAGCGCCTGGGTGCGCAATTGCTCGCTTTCCAGGCGGTCGATCTGTGCGGCCAGTTCGCTCTGTTCGGCAGCCATCGCGGCGCTCTGGTCCATCTTGCCGAGCGCGAGGAACCTGATCCGCAGCCGCTCGATATCTCGCCCGAGGTCGAGCGACTGGCGAAACAGCCGGGCCCCTTCGGTGGAACTGGAACTCAGCTCGCGCGACAGCACGGCCTGCGTTTCCGCCACGCCCGGGCGCACGAGTATCTGGGTCGCCTTGAAGAAATCCTCGGCAAAGGCTGCGTCGCCTTCAACCCGTTCGGCGATGAGCCGGAAATAAGGCCGCAGCTGGTTGGAAAAACCGGTGATCGCATTGCGCTTGCCGACAGATTGATCGATAACATCGCGGTAGAGCGCAATCGCCTCGTCTTCCCGCCCGCGGCGCAGCAGGAACGCGCCCAGCCGCGCCTTGGCCGCACTGACCGCCTGGCGTTCGGGATATTGTGCCTCGATCAGAGCCAGAGCATTACGCAGATAGGTTTCCGCCTGCCCTTCGTTGCCGCGCGCTTCCGATACCAGTGCCAATTCGCCGAGGATCTGCGAACGCAGCCGGGCGATCGAGGTTACCCGCCCATCCCGCACGGCAATCGCCTTGGCATAGGAATCCAGCATCGCATTCTCCGCGCCCGCCAGATCGCCGCCGATCCGCAGCACGGTGCCGCGCAACTGCAGCGCCTGCGCGTCGATCAGGATGGCGCGTTCCGCCGGCGAGAGCTTCAACTCGTCGACAAAGCCGAGCAGGCCGCCCGCGCCGCCGCCATCGTTGAGCCGTTCCGCGATCGGCAAGGTGATGGCAAGCCCCGCACCGAGTGTCTCGACCCCGGCAAGCCCGTCGCTGAGCGGCTGGTCGAGTCGGTCCAGCGCCTCGCCCAGCAAGCCCTGGTTGATCAGGTGGATCGCTTCGAAATTGCGCTGCAACCGCTCCGCCACCAGGTCGCCGAGGGTTTCCCCGGCAGCTTCGGCAAACAGGCGGTCGGCCACGCTGAATTCGCCGAGATTGGATTTCTGCAAGGCGCGGTTGACGATGAACTCGCCGATATTGAGCGTGTTTTCGCTATCCGCTTCGAGCCGCTGCTGGAGGGTCTCGAAATAAGCCGCAGCCTCGGCATATTCGCCGCCCAGGTTCCGCCGGTATCCCTCTGCCAGCGCCGCCTCGGGCTTGAGTGTTTCGGCTTGCGCCCGGGCAAAGGACAGCGGGTCCGACACCGAGGTCGAGGCCACGTCGATGGTTCCGGCGGCCACCGCATTGTCGATTACCGACCGCAGCGCCAGCACCGTGGCCGCATCATAGGCGGCAAAACCCTCGGCAATATAGGTGGTCTGGCCCCGCTTCACGCTGATGCTCGACCATTCCAGGCTGGTTCCGGCGATGGTGCACAGGGCGCGCTGCGCTCCGGGGAGGGCGGCGAAGGGTGCCGGGGAACCTGTGCTGCAATCGACCCCTTCGCGGCGCAGCGGAGCAACGAGGCGGGAGGGATCCGTGCCCGCCGCCCGAAAGGCGTAGACATTCGCTACCGCCTGCGCGCTGTCGCGGCAGACAATCGCCCAGCTACGGTCGAAAATGCCTTGCTTAGCCGGGTTCCCGACGCTGCGGTCCTGCACCTGGCACAGGATGCCGCCGCCGTCGCCGATCGGGAAACTCTCCCGCAGCAGCACCGGCCGCTGCTGGGCCTGCACCGGCATGGCCGCGCACAGCGATGCGAGCA
Source organism: Allopontixanthobacter sp. (assembly GCF_034376665.1). NCBI lineage: Bacteria > Pseudomonadati > Pseudomonadota > Alphaproteobacteria > Sphingomonadales > Erythrobacteraceae > Allopontixanthobacter > Allopontixanthobacter sp. The sequence goes on from NZ_JAXMJI010000108.1 coordinate 12,322, forward strand.
CGCCCGCGGCCGCGAAAATGGAATGTATGAACTGATTTTTCCGCAAGACCGGTATCCCCCCAAGGACATTTTCCACCATTGCTGGCGGAATTACCGTTATGCGACCCCCGTCATATTATTGCGCAGGCATAGACCTATCGAGCAGGAATAGGCGAGTCATAATCGGGTAAAATGCGACAAACCGCGCGAACGGGGTGACGGGGTCAGTCGAATCCCTGCCACGTGACGCTCTCGTACAATTCAGCGCGCTTCACCGCAAAATTGTTCACCGGTGCGCCGGCGTCGCGGTAGCCGATTGCCATGCCGCAGAAGAAGATATGATCGTCGGGGATCGTGACAGCCTGTCGGACCTGCGCCGAATACATCGCCCAGGCTTCCTGCGCGCAGCTGTCCAGCCCCTCCTCGCGCAGCAGCAGCATGATCGTCTGCAGCCACATGCCGACATCGGACCATTGCGGCGGCCCCATGTATTTAGGTGTGTGCACCAGCATCAGCACCGGCGCGCCGAAAGCGCGAAAGTTGTTCGCGAACCACATCAGCCGCCCGGCCTTGTTCTCGCGCGTTATCTCCAGCGCCCGGTACAGATCCTCGCCTACATCCCGGCGGCGCTGTTCATAGGCACCGTCCAGGTCCTTGGGGTAGATGTCATATTCGGGCGTGTGGGCCGCGCGGCCCTGTGGCAGGACATCCGCCACCGAACGGAACAGCGCCTGCATCGGTTCGCCGGTCAGCACCGCCGCGTGCCACGGCTGCGTATTCCCGCCACTGGGGCTGCGCTGCCCCTTCTCCAGCACCCGCTGCAGGATCGCCCGATCGACTGGCTGATCGGTAAAGGCCCGCACGGACCGGCGGGTGGCGACAGCCTCGCTTACGTTCACTTGCCCTCCACCTCGAACAGGCCGGCGAGCTGTTCGATGATGGTGCCGCCAAGCTGTTCGACGTCCATGATCGTCACCGCGCGCTTGTAATAGCGGGTCACGTCATGGCCGATGCCGATGGCCACCAGCTGGACGGGGGACAGTTTCTCGATCCATTCGATGGTCTTGCGCAGATGCGTTTCCAGATAGCCCGCGTTGTTGACGCTGAGCGTGCTGTCGTCCACCGGCGCGCCGTCGGAAATGACCATCAGGATGCGGCGGTCCTCGCGCCGGGCGAGCAGGCGGGAATGCGCCCATTGCAGCGCCTCGCCGTCGATATTTTCCTTCAGCAGGCCTTCGCGCATCATCAGACCGAGATTGCGGCGCGCACGGCGAAGCGGCTCGTCCGCCTTCTTGTAGATGATATGCCGCAGATCATTGAGGCGGCCGGGCTGGGCCGGTTTTCCTTCCGCCAGCCACGCCTCGCGGCTTTGCCCGCCTTTCCAGGTGCGGGTGGTGAAGCCGAGGATTTCGACCTTCACCCCGCAGCGCTCCAGCGTCCGCGCCATGATGTCGGCACTGATCGCGGCGATGGAGATCGGCCGTCCGCGCATCGAACCGGAATTGTCGATCAGCAAAGTCACCACAGTGTCCTTGAATTCGATATCGCGCTCGACCTTATAGCTCAGCGCGTGGCCCGGCATGGTGACTACCCGCGCCAGCCGCGCCGCGTCGAGAATCCCCTCTTCCTGGTCGAAATCCCAGCTGCGGTTCTGCTGCGCCATCAACCGCCGCTGCAGCCGGTTGGCCAGCCGGGTGACGATGCCCTGCAGGCCCTGCAGTTGGCTGTCGAGATAGGCGCGCAGCCGGTCGAGTTCTTCCTGATCGCACAGCTCGCTCGCTTCGACTTCCTCGTCGAACCGGGTGGTATAGACCTTGTAATCGAAGTGATCGGGCAGGTCGGTCCACGGGCGGTTGGGGCGGACCGGCATCATGCCTTCCTCGCCCTCGTCACCCGCTTCGCCGTCGTTCATTTCCTCTTCGGAGCGGGTCTCGCTCTCCGAATCGCCGTCGCCTTCCTCGCTGTCGGACGCATCGCCGGCTATTTCGGTGGTCTGCGGTTCGTTCTGGCCGGAATCCTCGTCGCCCTCGTCCTCATTGCCGTCTTCGCCGCCGTCTTCGTCCTCGCCCTCGTCGTCCTCGCCGCTGTCCTTGCCCTCTTCCTTGGTCAGTTCGAGGTGGCGAAGCATATCGAGGGCGAGCGACTGGAACGCACTCTGGTCATCGAGCGACAGCGCGAGTGCCTCGAAGTCGGCACCGGCGCGCTCCTCGATGAAATTGCGGACCATCTCCACGCCGGCCTGCGCGCGCGGTGGGATCGGTCGCCCGGTCAGCTTCTCGCGCAGCAGCAAGGACAGCGCCGACTGCAGCGGCACATCGTCCGCAGACTGGGCGCGGGAAATGGGATCGGAGGCGGCGCGCAATTCGGTCGCAGCATCGAGGTTGCCCGCGACCCCGGCAAAATTGTTCGCCCCCAGCGCTTCGTAACGGACCTGTTCGACGGTATCGTAACACGCCCGCGCCACCGGTTCGGGCGGTGCGTTCCGGCTATGCAACGCTGTGTTGTGGTGGCGCAGCTTGAGCGAGAAGCTGTCGGCAAACCCGCGCGCTTCCCGCGCCTGTTCGGGCGGCAGGTTCCGTCCCGGCAGCGGCACACGGAAGCTTTTCCCGCTGGCCGCTGGATTGTCCGCGCTCCACGCGACCTCGACTTCCGGCTCACGCGAAAGCGCCCGGCTGGCCCCGGTCAGGGCCTGCTTGAAACGGTCGAGAGGGGTTTCGTCAGCCATGCAATCCTGGAAGTCCTACCTTGCAGTCACCATCACCGCGGGGGAGCGGAACGGTGGCAAACAACTCCCGCGACTTCACAGGATGCTCTGGCCCGTCTTCGCCCAATCCGCCAGGAAGCCCTCGATGCCCTTGTCGGTCAGCACATGATTTGCCAGCGCCATGATCACCTTGGG
>NZ_JAXMJI010000109.1:0-19265 GCF_034376665.1 Allopontixanthobacter sp.
AATTTGTGCTGATCCCGACAACACCACCGAAATTTGCGAAGCATTTCGGTAAGACCCTTAGGTCAAAAGGTAAGGAAATCGGTGTCGGGGATTTAAGGCGATTTTAGCTACACAAAGATTTGAATGCCTTCTTTTCACTCGCGCACATTATTCCACTAATGCCGACTACCCGCTCGTTACCTGATCGTTCGGTGATGGGCGGCGATCAATCCCGCCACTTGCGATATAAGTACATTGAGCGTCGATGGAGGCATGTCTGGGGGCAATGTCTTTGATTCCCTATTTAGATGCATTTATGATCAATAACATATCTACAATATTTCAGTCCTCTTCTGTCCTCGAAGAGCAATGTTGCATTAGGCGCGGAATGTCCGAACGCCCGTGCCTTCGCATGCTCAGCGGCATATTTCGTGCCCTTAGCCCTTGGCATAACGGCACAAATCCTCTGCTTGTGGCCTTATTTCGCGACGCAGCGCTCCTAGCTCAACTACCAAAGTTCAGAAGGAGTCAAGAAGCGGATTGCAGAGAGCGTGGGAATTGACACGCTTTTAAAGCGTGGTATATCCCACGGTATGAATCAGTATCCTCCTCAAATCTTTAAGCACAAAGCTTGGACTCCCCGGGAGTTAGAGCGACTCTCAAACCTTAGCCCCGTCGCGATCCGGGACTTGCGCAGACGCGGGCTGGCTCCTGAGAGTGAAGGTGGGAAACTAAACCTCGAAGCAGTCGCCCAAATCCTGCTTCTATCCGAACTATCTGCTCATGGTTTTGGACCTAAGCGCATTACGGGAATAGCCAAGAGCTATGCGGATGTTGTCCGCCAGTACGCCCTCAGTCAACGCTCCTCCTGGGTTGATGAAACGTCACATGAGGCTTGGTCAAAGAGCCCTCTAAGCAAGCATTCAAGTCCTCGCTATCTGCTGATAAGCGCTTCCAATGGAGATGCCATCGCTCTCAACGACTTGTCTGAGGTTCCGATAAATGCTGAGGCGATTGTCTCACTCGTTAATCTTGAGCTTCTCGGCAAAAGGATGGGCGAGCACCTCGCTGACCGCCCTAGTTCGTTGGCAGAGGCTGGAGGAAAAATCAGCTGATGAGCTCGCCATCTTCCTTTAAGCAAAACGACGTACGAAAGGCGCTTATAGCTGCCAAGAGCGCAGGTCTCAAAACCTGTGCCTGCCGGATAACGTCAACAGGCGAAATAGTACTTACGTTTGGGAAAACAGAAGTTTCTGCGGGCAATTCGTTCGATTCACTTATCGGTAAATCTCATGGTTAGAAAATGGCTGCCGCAATGGGTTTCAACATATCGGGATCGTCACGGCAAACCGCGGTATCGCTTTCGTCGGAAAGGATATGCGCAATACTTGTTCAAGAACGCTCCCGGCACAGATGACTTCCTGAAAGAATACAACGATTGTCTAACTGGCCTAGCAGCGGAAAGCGTTGCTCCGGGTGCCAATCGGATCAAGCCGGGCACATTCAATGATCTGATCACCCGCTATTATCGTTCACCGGACTTCTTGGGTCCGTCGGATCGAACGCGAACGGTGTACCGAGGAGTGATCGAAGCTTGGCGCAAGAAATATGGCGATGGGAAAGTGCGCGACCTTGAGGCTCGCCATGTTGAAGCGATGTTGGCTGAGAAGCTGCCATACCGGACAGCCGCCAATATGCTTCGCAAGCGCCTAAATGCCCTCATGCAATTTGCCATTCGGCAGGGGATGACTGACAAAAACCCGGTGCTCTCAACGAAACACTACAAAGTTGATGGCACTGGGTTCCACACTTGGACTGAAAAAGAGATCGCCCAGTACGAGAAACGGCACCCTTTAGGAACCACTGCCAGACTAGCATTCGACATAATGCTCTGGACTGGTCAGCGTAGAGGAGATGCTCGACTCATGGGACCTCAGCACGTGAAGTCTGGGCGACTGGACATCACCCAAGAAAAAACGGGCGCAAAGGTTTCACTTCCGATCCTTCCCGCTTTGGCAGAATCCATTATGGCGACCCCTACGTTGGGCCTCGTATTCTTGCTTAGCGAGCATGGAAAACCCTACTCCAAAAATGGTTTCGGAAATAAATGCCGGCAATGGTGCGATGAGGCGGGACTAAGTCATTGCAGTGCTCATGGCCTTCGAAAAGCCGCTGCGCGACGGTTGGCAGAGGCTGGGTGCTCCAATCAGCAGATCAAGTCTTTTACTGGCCATACTACTGATTTCGAAGTTGCGCGTTACACCAGAGCGGCTGATCAACAGGCCTTGTCCGATGACGCAGGCAAGATGCTAATGGCTAACCTTCGCAAACGGTTAGCCATCGAAAATGATAACCTACTGGATAAGGAGGCTTAAATGCTAAAGGTGGTGCACCCGACAGGATTCGAACCTGTGACCTCTGCCTTCGGAGGGCAGCGCTCTATCCAGCTGAGCTACGGGTGCCGATGTTTCACTGCTGACCTTGAACCAGTGCGGCCAGCGGTGTGGATTGGGGCGCGCTTAGCAAAGGGTCCTGCTGCTTGAAAGCGGAATGTTGCCGGCGGGCGGGCAGAACCCGGGCGCATTAGCGATTTGGCAAGCGGTCTGGCTTACAGCTCACGGGATCATGAACATCCATTCTTCCGAATTTCATCCGCAGGAGCCCGGCCAGAGCTCCGCCGCTACCCCGGATGAAGGCCATACGCCGGCACCGATTCGCGATTCCGAATTCCTGGATTCGGCGGCGCGGCAATGGGAAGCGCTGCACGGTGCCGCGGGCGCAGTGGGCAGCCTGGCGCATCTGCCGCCGGAGCAGACCCGGTGCGATGCCGCCGACTTTGCCGCCCTCCTCGCAGGCGCACCCCGCTGGAAGGCGCAGCTGGCGAACACTTCGCTGGAGGATATCGGGGCCTTCATGCAATCGGGTTTAGCGGCGCTGCTGGCGGTCCATGCGGAAAACAGGGATCCTTCGGCAGCCGCGCTCGCGCTATGGAGCGAATTTGCCCAGGCGCGCGACGCAGTCCTGGAACTGCTGCCGGAGCGGTGACCCCGCGCCACCCGGCGCGCAAAGCGGCTTGACCGGGTTCTTGCTCTGTTCCAGAACGGGGCGTGGCCCTTACAACTCCCCTCCGTGATTCTCCTGCTGCGGCGCTGACTGCGGATGCACGGGCGGTTGCGCGCGGCATCTGCCGGTTGTTTGCCCGCAACGACATCTGGTGCCTGGCCGAAATGCCGCTACGAAACGGGCGGCGCGCCGACCTGATGGGTATCGATCCGCAGGGCCGGGTGGTAATCGTGGAAATCAAGATCAGCCGCGGTGATTTGCTGGGCGACGGGAAATGGCCCGATTATTTAGAGTTCTGCGACCGGTTTTACTGGGGTGTTCCGCCCGAACTGGACCGCATTCCGCTGGACGGGCCCGACTTTCTTCCCGACTGCTGCGGCGTGATTGTGGCGGATGGCTACGATGCGGAAATCCTTCGCCCTGCACCCTCGCGCCCGCTGGCGGCGGCGCGGCGCAAGGTGGAGGTCGAACGGCTCGCCCGGGCCGCGCTCCGGCGGCATTTGACCGGGATCGATCCCGACTGCGCACCATGGGAAAGAATCGGCTGACCGGCCTTTGCGCCAGCCCTTCGTCCTGCGAACTACGCCGGATTATTGCTGTATCCCCCGGGTGCATTGCGCCATAGAAGGCCGATGGCCGTGGCAATCCTCCTTTCCGTGCTCGCAATGACGGTGATCGTGGCGCTGCGCTATGTGCTGACCAGCGGGCTGTTTGCCTGGGCGACGCAGCGGGTCTTGCCCGGCCATTACGCCGGGCTGGATCAGCAGATTCGCCGGGAAATCCGCTGGTCGCTGCTATCGGCGGTGATTTACGGACTTCCCGCCGGGATTGCCGCCTGGGGCTGGCAGGAACGCGGATGGACCGTGATCTACACCCAGTGGCAGCAGTTTCCCCTGTGGTATCTGCCGCTGAGCCTGCTGATCTATCTGTTTGCGCATGATACGTGGTTTTACTGGACCCACCGCTGGATGCATCGTCCGCGAATTTTCCGCGCCGCTCACGCCGTGCATCACGCCAGCCGCCCGCCCACCGCCTGGGCGGCGATGAGCTTCCACCCGCTGGAGGCGCTGACCGGAGCGTTCGTGATCCCGCTGCTAGTGTTCCTGGTCCCCATCCATATCGCTGTTCTGGGGCTGGTGCTGGCGATCATGACCATCATGGGAGTGACCAACCACATGGGCTGGGAAATGCTCCCGCAAAAATTCGTTCATTCTATCTTCGGGGACTGGCTGATAAGCGCCAGCCATCATCAGCGTCATCACGAGCAATATACATGCAATTACGGACTATATTTTCGATTCTGGGACAGGCTGTGCGGCACGGACCAGGGCCTGTCGCACGAATTTTCGGTGCCGGAGCGATAATGCCGCCGAGTACAAAGCGGCGCGAGTTCGTCCGCGTGCCCGGTTTGCTGCTGGTGGCCGGGATCATCGGCGGAGCAAGCGTGACCGCCAGTGCGATTTCCGCACGGTCGGTGGAGCAGGCCAGCACCATCACCGTAACGGTGACCAATATGCGGTCGACCGAAGGCGTGGTCCGCGCCTGCATTACCGCCCGGTCGAAGGGCTTCCCCAAGTGCGACGCGAGCGATGCAGGCAGTATCAATGTCGTGGCGCCGGCGGCAGAGACGGTCACCTTCAGCTTCACCAATGTGACCCCGGGCCGCTATGCCATCGCGCTGCTGCATGACGAGAACAACAACGGCAAGGCCGACCGGGCGCTGATGATGATGCCGACCGAAGGTTTCGGCTTTTCCCGCGACGCCAAAGTACGCATGGGTCCGCCTAAATTCGACGACGCGGCGTTCGACGTCGCGGGCAATCCGATCGTCCAGACCATCCGGATGCGCTATATGCTCTGACGGCGGGCAGCGCTGTCCGGAACCGGCTTCGATGCAACGAACAATTCTCCGTCCTGCATAACGGATCGTGTCAGTGTTTAACGCAATGTTTACCATGCAGCGCCAGAAGGTCTCCTAGACGTCATTTCGGTGACACGTTTAAGGGGGCTTTCAGAGCCATGGATACGCTTCGCGGCAATTTTGGGACCGATGATTTAGACCAGGCCAGGTTCGAGGACGCGCTCGACGACGGCCTGCGCGACTGGGATGTTGCGGAAGACGCACCCGAAGAGGAAAGCGCCAGCGAACCCCCGCCAACCGCCATCGGGACGGACGAACGCCGGATGCAGGTGCGCGCCTACAATCACTGGGCCAGCCTGCTGGGTGAGTATAATTTCCCCTCGATCGAGGACCTCGATCCGGAAAATCTGCCGGACTTCGGCCCCTACAGCGTGCTGCTCGATTTCACGCTCGGGGTGGAAAATCCCGGCATCCAGTATCTCGGCGATCAGCTGGCCGTGGAATGCGGCACACATGAGGAAATCGACGCCCTGTCGGATATTCCCAGCCGCTCCCTGCTGAGCCGGATTACCGACCATTATATGCAGATCCTGGCCAATCAGGCCCCGATCGGTTTTGAAGCCGAGTTCGTCAACCAGCGCGGGGCGACCATCCTGTACCGCGGTATCCTGCTGCCTTTTTCCAGCGACGGCGAAACGATCGACTTCATCTACGGCGTCATCAACTGGAAAGAAATGGCCGACCAGCTGACCACCGACGAGCTGATGCTGGAAATCGATCAGGCGCTGGGCGAAGCGGGCGACGAAGACGACAGCAGCGGTGACGAGGACGGCGATACAACCGCGACCGAAGCCCTGCGCGCGCCCGATCCGGTCACCGACTGGGCCGATGGCCCGGCTTCCGAACCGCATCCTGAATTGGCCCTGGGGAGCGAATTCTACGAGGCGAGCGAGGAAGATTACGAAGACGGGGAAGACGAGCACGACGCGGAAGACGGGGACGAATCCGAAGACAGCCTGCCTTCACCGTTGTTCGGTACGATGAATTCCGGCGGCCTGGTCGTGCGGCGCAAGGTTCCGCTCGACTTGTCGGCAGGCGATTTTCTCGCCGCGAATGATGAGCCGGATCACCCGGAGGACGATTATTCCGCGGTCGAGGCCGCACTGGCCCCCGCACAGGACGAAAACCTGTACGATTGCCTTGCATCGGCCCGGGAACTGGCTTTCGCCGCCCGTAGCTCCGAGGATCGCAGCCGGTCGGCCTTGTACGCCGCCGTTGGCCGCGCCTATGATTTCAGCCTTGCCGCGCAGGAAGAAGAACAGGAATTCGTCGAACTCGTTTCCTCCAGCGGCTTGTCCGTCCAGGATCGCGCACCGATGACCCCGGTGGTCAAGCTGGTGTTCGGCGCCGACTATGACAAAACGCGGCTGACCGAATACGCCGCCGTGCTGAGCCATGCCCACCGGCTGGAAATCGCCCGCGGACAGCTCGCCGGCTTTCTGGCGCAGGCCGAAGGCGGCCTCAAGGGCGTGGTCAAGGCGGAACGCCAGCTGCGCCGCGAGGAAAGCGCTGCGGACGGCGAACAGGCCGAGAGCCCGCAGGAAAAGCTGGCCCGCAAATTGCGCGCCCTGGCTACGCATTCCTTCGATGCGCTGTCTCCCGAAGGCGAAGAGTTTGCCCTGGTTATGATCCGCCGGATGCCGAACGGCGAAATCGTCCTGCTGGGCGAGATTTCCGGCGACACCCCGCTGGTTGAACGCGCTGCCCGCAAACTGGTCGGCTGACCGGCTGCAATCTGCGCGCCTGCCAGACATCGTCGGCGGTTCGGACTATCCCTTGCGCCGCGGCACGGCTAGCACGGACCCGGCAGGTTCCGTGCGAACCGGATTGCAAGGGGCCGCATGACGAACAAGGGATGGCGCAAGATGGGCTGGATCACGCTGGGCCTGGTGATGCTTGCGATAACGATCGGCGCGACGTTCCGCTATGCGGCGGCCCGCAACGGGCCCGCCGTGCTCGACGCGGTCGACCGGGTTGTTGGCGGGAAGCGCGGCGTGGCCCTGGTCCACCGCGAGATCATCGGAGATAACCCGGCCCAGAAAATCGCGGTGTACCGCGCGAAAAGCGACGATGCGCCGAAACCCGTAATTCTGTTCGTCCACGGCGGCAGCTGGCGCAGCGGCAATCCCGGCGACTACGGCTTTGTCGCCCGCGCGCTGGTGCCGGAAGGCTTTACCGTGGTGCTTGCAGGATACCGGCTCGGCCCTGGCGGCGAATATCCCGCCATGCTGCAGGACACCGCCTCCGCCGCCGCCTGGACCCAGCGTAATATCGCCAGGTTTGGCGGTGATCCGGACGCCATCTTCATCGCCGGCCATTCTGCCGGGGCATACAATGCGGTGCAGATTGCACTCGAGCGGCAATGGCTGGAGCGCGAAGGTCTCTCCCCATCGCTGATCAAGGGCGTGATCGGCTTGTCCGGCCCCTATGATTTCCTCCCGCTCGACAGCGATTCCACCAAGGCGGCCTTTGGCGGCGCTCCCGATCTGCCCGCCACCCAGCCCGTCAACCACCTGCGCGGCGATGCGCCGCCCATGCTGCTGATCCACGGCGAGAAGGATACGCTGGTGAAACCGCGCAACACCAGGGCGCTGGCCAGCGGAATAATTGCAGCCGGCGGCAGCGTGCGGGCGATCTACTTCCCGCAGATGGACCACAACGCGCCCCTGATCGCTCTGGCGAGCCCGTGGCGCAAGAACGGAGCGATCGTGCCCGCAATCGTGCGATTCGCGCAATCCTCGGGATTGCCGGACAAGGTCGCAGGCGCGGAGGGCAATCCTTCAGTTCCGGTTCAGGCCACGATGCGTTAGGAAGGCGGATATGCGCCTGTCCACCCGCCTGATTGCCATGCTGGCCGCCGTGTCGCTGATGGCCCAGCCCGCCGCGGCACAGTCGATCCTGCGCGATGCGGAAACCGAGGCGTTGCTGCAGGAAATGGCCGAGCCGCTGGCGCAGGCGGCGGGCCTTGCGCCGGGCAATCTGGAAATCGTGCTGATCAACGACCCGTCGATCAACGCCTTCGTGGCGGGCGGGCAGGTGGTCTATATCCACAGCGGACTGATCGATGCCGCCGATACAGCCAATGAAGTGCAGGGCGTTATTGCCCATGAAATCGGCCACATAACCGGCGGACACATCATTCGCAGCAGCGAGGGTTTCGGCAAGGCGGCCAACATTTCGATCCTGTCGATGGTGCTGGGCGTTGCCGCGGCACTGGCCGGCGCGGGCGAAGCGGCAATGGGCGTAATCGCGGCGGGCCAGCAGGCCGCAATGGGCGGGTTCCTGGCATTTTCCAGGGTGCAGGAATCCTCTGCCGATGCGGCGGGGGTGGAGTTTCTGTCCAAAGCGGGAATTTCCGGGCGCGGATCGCTGGCCTTTTTCAAGAAACTGCAGAATCAGGAATTTCGCTATGGCTACAGCCAGAGCGACGAGGCCGCCTTTGCCCGGACCCATCCGCTGTCGGGGGACCGGATCGCCCGCTTGCGCGAAAGCTACGTAGTGGATCCCGCCTGGGAAGCGCCTGACGATCCGGGCATCCAGCGGCGGTTCGAACGGGTCAAGGCCAAGTTGTTCGGCTTTCTGACCGAACCAACGCGCACACTGCAGCAATTCCCCGCCAGCCGCACCGATGTTCCCGCGCGCTATGCCCGCGCCTATGCCTATCACAAGAACGCGCAGATCGAACAGGCGCTGGCGGAGACCTCGCAGCTGCTCGCCGCCGATCCGGAAGACCCCTATTTTCTGGAGCTTCAGGGTCAGGTCCTGCTGGAATCGGGCAAGCCCGAAGAAGCGCTTGAACCGCTGCGCAAGGCAACCGAACTGACCGGGCACGAACCGCTGATCGCGTCGATCTTCGGCCACGCCCTGATCGCTACCGAAGACCCGCGCAATTTTCCGGAAGCGGAAAAGGTGCTGCGGCTGGCGGTGGCACGCGACCGGTACAACCCGTTTGCGTGGTACCAGCTCGGCGTGGTCTATGCCGCCGAGGGTGACATTCCGCGCGCGCGGCTCGCCAGTGCCGAACAGCAGGTGATGGGCCGGAATTACGAAGAAGCGCTGCGCAGTGCGCAAGCCGCCGAGGCAGGACTGCCTGCCGGCTCGCCCGACTGGATCCGCGCGCAGGATATCGGCCTGCAGGCGCGCGCGGAGCTTGAAAGACAGCCCAAGCGCCGGTAGCGCCGCCAGACCATGCAGATATCCTTTCGCTCGCTCGCCCTCACCGCGCTGATTTCGCTGATCTTCGGCTTCAGCGGCGCCGCCATGTGGTCGTATAGCGGGCTGGGGGACGGTCAGACCCGCGCCTATCTGCTCGACAACCCCGATCTGCTGCCGGAAATGGCCGAGCGGTACCAGCAGCAGCAAGGGGTGGAGCGGATGGCCGGTATCGAACAGCGGGTGCAAACCCCGTTCCCCGGCGCTGAATTCGGCAATCCCGAGGGGTCGGTCACGATGGTCGAATTCACCGACTATGCCTGCGGCTATTGCCGCGCCAGCCAGGAGCATGTTGCGCAGCTTGTCCGGGACAACCCCGACCTGCGTGTCGTCATTCGCGAATGGCCGATCTTCGAAGGCAGCGACAAGGCGGCGCTGGTGGCGCTGGCCGCAGCGAAACAGGGCCGGTATCGCGCCTTCCACGATGCAATGTTTACCAAGGGATCGCCCACCGATGCCGCGATCGCCGCAGCGGCCAAGGAAGCGGGACTGGACATGGAGCAGGCGGGCGAATTCGCCGTTTCCGCCGAAGCAAGGGCCGAACTGGCGAGCAACACCGATCTCGCGCGGGAGATCGGCTTCAGCGGGACACCCAGCTGGGTGATCGGGGGGCAACCGTTCGAAGGCGCCATCGGCCTGGAAGCTTTGCAGCAGGCGATCGACGCCGCCAGAGACCGGTGAGACCGGCGGCGCGTGCCGGTGGTGGGCGCGTATTGCGCCATTTCCTGATCATTGCCGTGATGCTGGCGGCACCCTTCGCCCAGCCAGCGCGCGCAGCGGATGATATTTCCGCCAAGCTGGCGGCGCTGCAGATGCGCGACGAGCGGGTCCAGTCGATCGGCTGGAATCTGGTTACCGGGAACGCACCCTTCTGTGCCGAAACCCGGCCAGCGGCCGGGCTGCTGCTGCAGGACGTCGCCGCCTTTGGTGATCCTGCCGCCGCGCGCGCGGCGATGGGCCTTTCCGGCGACATTGCGGTCCAGGCCCGCGCCACCGGATCGCCTGCGGACCGGGCCGGACTGCCGGTGTTTGCCGAAGTGCTGTCGGTCGATGGCCAATCCATGCACAGCCTGCCCCCTGCTGGTCCGGAAAATTGGCAAAGACTGGCCGCGCTGCACCGGAAACTGGATGAGGCCCTGCGCGCCCGTGGGCAGGTCGAAATCGTCTGGCGGGACCGGTCGGCAACCCCGATAAGCGCCACTCTGGTGGGCCAGACAGCCTGCGCCAGCGGGTTCGAAGTCATCGCCGGGTCGCGGCGCGCCTCCGCCAATGGCGATCGCGTGGCGGTCGGAGCGGATTTCGTCGGATTCACCTATGCCGAAGAATTGCTGGCGGCGGCCATTGCGCATGAACTGGCGCATAATCTGCTCGGACATCCCGGATGGCTGGACGAGATCGGCCGCAAGCGGCGCACTGTCCGCGTGACCGAACGCGAGGCGGACCGGCTGATGCCGTGGCTACTCGCGAACGGCGGCTACGACCCTGCGGCGGCCTTGCGGTTCATGCGCACATGGGGCCCGGGCAACGACGGCGGCCTGTTCCGGAGCCGGACGCATGACGGGTGGGACGAACGGGCCGAATTCATCGCCGCGGAATTGCCGTTGATCGCGCGCAGCCGCGCCGCAAGCGGAGCAGCGGACTGGCGGACTGGCTTCCGGCGGGAAATCGACCCCGCCCCGATTCCTGCGCCCGCCTATTCGGCGCCTTCTGCCGTATCCGCTGGTGCATCCTCCGGTTCGCCCAAGGAATAAAGCGTCGCCAGCGGCCGAGCCATCACCCGGTGCACCATCGGTTCGAAGAATTCGAGGCTCTCGCTCTGGTAGTCCGGATCGAAGGCGGCCTGATCGTATTTCTCACAGAATTCCGCGCAGGCTTCGAAATGCGGGCTGCCCCGGAACTGTTCGCGCGATTCGCGGTCCATCCCGAGATAGTGGAAGTAGTAATAGCCCTGGAAATGCCCGTGATGCTGGCAGATCCAGTGCAATTCCTCCCGCACGAACGGCTTGAGGATCGCCGCGGCGACATCGGGGTGATTGAAGCTGCCGAGCGTATCGCCGATGTCATGCAGCAGGGCCATCACCACATATTGCTCGTCCCGCCCGTCGCGGTAAGCCCGCGTGGCGGTTTGCAGCGAATGTTCCAGCCGGTCGACCGGGAAGCCCCCGAAATCCCCGTCAAGCAGACGCAGATGTTCCAGAACGCGGCCAGCGACCCCGCCGGCAAAGGTGCGGAAATGGCCTGCGATCAGCGCCCAGTCTTCCGCTGTTCCGTCCTTCATTTCGCGGAATTTCGCCCGTTGCGGTGCAGGATTCTCCGCGCCCGCCGCCAGCTTCTGTTCGATTCCCATGACAAATCTCCTCGGCCGTCATGCTACCGCAACCACGCCGATGCGCAAAACAAACTGACGAAGTGCCGCAAAATCGTCTAAGCCTGCCGCACTATGGCTATGCTGCCCTTCCGCCCGACTCCTTTCTTTCGCAACAAGAACCGCGCGTTCTGGAATCTCCAGATCGGTGGATGGGTGGGAGTAACGCTGTTCCGCGCCGCCTCCGCGCTGGTCAATTCGCAGCCGCTGGACTTCCTGATCCTGATCCTGATCGGATCGATCACCGGTTTTTCGATCAGCCTGGTCTTTTCGGTCATTTACCGATGGCTGATCGACCGCCGGCCCTTGGTGACATGGGGCGTGACCGGGCTGGTGCTGGCGGTGGGCGTGGGCCTGTACGCCTTTGTCGATAGCTGGGTCATCAGCCTTTATTACCCGGATCGCGAGATCGGTTTGCTGCAGCGGTTTTTCAGCTATTTCTATCTCGACCTGACCCTGCTGGGCGCGTGGTCGGCGCTGTATTATGCCATCAATTATTTCCTTCAGGTGGAGCGGCAGGCGGACCAGCTCGAACGGCTGGAGGCGCAGGCCACCGCTGCGCAGCTGGCCATGCTGCGATACCAGCTGAACCCGCATTTCCTGTTCAACACGCTCAATTCGATCAGCACTCTGGTGCTGCTGAAGCAGACCGAACCGGCGAATGCGATGCTGACGCGGCTGTCGTCCTTCCTGCGCCATACGCTGCTGACCCAGCCGACCGGCAAGGTGACTCTGGATCAGGAGGTCGAAACGCTCAAACTCTACCTTGGCATCGAGCGGATGCGGTTCGAAGAACGGCTGCGGACCGATTTCCAGATCGAACCCGCCGCCAGGGAAGCGATGCTGCCCGCCATGCTGCTGCAGCCGCTGGTCGAAAACGCGATTAAATACGGTGTTTCGCAGCAGGAGGAAGGGGCCAAAATCAGCATCGCCGCGCGGGTCGTCGGATCACAGCTTCGGATCACCGTTTCGGACACCGGTCCGGGCTTGAATGCCGGCGGGCAAAGGCACAGGTTGCCTGGTGCAATGACGGGAGAAGGACGGACGGAATCCACCGGAGTCGGCCTTGCCAATATCCGCGATCGATTGGTTCAGGCTTATGGTGACGCACAATTGTTCGAAATCCGCACCCCGCCCGAGGGCGGCTTTACCGTCGTCATCGAGTTGCCGTTCGAAAATGTCGATAGTGACATCGCAGCATCTGCCGGGTCATTGCAGGTTAAGCCTGAATCCATGAAACCAGAGACCGCTTCGGCCGTTAGCATAGCGCCCGAAGCCCCCACCACCACCAAGGCCCCTGAAAAAGCCGTCCGGGGATCTTTCCTCGGCGTCGGGCGCCCGATCGGATCCAAATTATGACAATTCGCACCATCATCGTCGACGACGAGAAACTGGCCGTCCAGGGCTTGCAGCTGCGGCTGGAAGCCTTCGACGATATCGAGATAATCGAAACCTGCGCCAACGGCCGCGAGGCGATCCGCAAGATCAAGACCGAAAAGCCGGATCTGGTATTTCTCGACATCGAAATGCCCGGTTTCGACGGCTTCAGCGTGGTCAAGGGGGTGATGGAGATCGAACCGCCGCTGTTCGTGTTCGTTACTGCCTATCAGGAACACGCGATCCGCGCGTTCGAGGCGAACGCGGTCAATTATCTGATGAAGCCGGTCGATGTCGACAAGCTGGCCGATACGGTTGAGCGGGTGCGGGTGCGGCTGGCCGAGAAGCGCTCCGCCGAAGAAGCGGCCAATCTGATGAATGTGCTGGCCGAAGTGGCGCCCGATGCCGCCGAGGAATTCGCCGACAGTGAAGCGGAATCGAGCGAACGGTTCGAGAGACTGATCAACGTCAAGGATCGCGGCCAGATTTTCCGGGTCGAGGTCGGCTCCATCGAACATATCGAGGCAGCGGGCGATTACATGTGCATATTCACAGGAGACAATTCGCTGATCCTGCGCGAAACGATGAAGGATCTGGAACGGCGCCTGGACCCGCGCAAGTTCCAGCGCGTCCACCGCTCGACGATCGTCAATCTCGACCAGGTCCGGCAGGTCAAGCCGCACACCAACGGCGAATGCTTCCTCGTCCTCGATTCGGGCGCGGAAGTGAAGGTCAGCCGGTCCTACCGCGACGTGGTGGCGCGCTTCGTGCACTGATTATATTGAGCCCGGACAGCAAACCGTCCAAGACAGCTGCATGATTTTCACCCTCCCCGGCTTCGACCTCGACCGTTTTGTCCGCGAGACGCTTGCCGAAGACCTTGGCGAAGGGCTGCCGGGCGGCGGGCGCGATGTGACATCCGAAAGCGTGATCCCGGCGGAGGCGCGCTTTTCCGGCGTGATGGACAGCCGGGATGCGATCATGGTCGCCGGCTTGCCGATAGCTGCAGCGTTTTTCCGGGCGTGCGAACCCGAGGTGGAAATCGAAATATTGGTCGCCGAAGGGGCGGCGGCATTGCCCGGAACAGACCTGATGCGCTTGTCAGGCAACGCCCGCGCACTGCTGACGGCGGAACGCAGCGCGCTCAACACGGTCCAGCACCTGTCCGGAATCGCTACGCTGGTGCGCAGCTATGTAACTGCGATGGACAATCCCGCCTGCGCCCTGCTGGATACGCGCAAGACCATCCCGGGGCTCCGCCATCTCGAGAAATATGCGGTACGGATGGGCGGCGGGGCGAACCACCGGATGGGGCTGTGGGACGCGGCGATGATCAAGGACAACCACGTCGCGGTGGCGGGCGGAGTGGCCGAGGCAGTGCGCCGCGCCCGCGCCGCCGGGGTGACGACAATCATTTGCGAAGTCGACCGGATCGACCAGATCGAACCAGCGCTGAAGGCCGGGGCAACCCGCTTGCTGCTCGACAATATGGACCCGGCTACCTTGCGCGAAGCGGTGGCGCTGGTCGCCGGACGGGTTCCGACCGAAGCTTCCGGCGGGATCAACCTTGAAACCATCGCGGCCAAAGCAGCCACCGGCGTCGATTATGTCTCCGTCGGCCGCCTGA
Organism: Allopontixanthobacter sp.; assembly: GCF_034376665.1. Taxonomy (NCBI): domain Bacteria; kingdom Pseudomonadati; phylum Pseudomonadota; class Alphaproteobacteria; order Sphingomonadales; family Erythrobacteraceae; genus Allopontixanthobacter; species Allopontixanthobacter sp. The sequence continues at coordinate 14,545 of NZ_JAXMJI010000109.1, forward strand.
CCCAGAGCGCTCCGGCGGCCGATATCGGGCTGGACTTCACCCCGCTTTAAGGCGGCCGCTTGTGACCGGAAAGAAATTCGGCCAGACAGGGGTTAGCGCCGACTGGCGGAACTTTGGGGGGGGAAACGCAATGCGGCCGCAATCGATTATCCTGTTCGAACGCCTGTATCTCGCATCCATAGCGGTCACGGCAATCAACGCCTGGCTGACCTACGACCGGACAATCGCGCAGGTCGAGCGCGATCCATCGCTGAGCGCGCTCGGCTGGGGCGCGGGGGCGTTTACCCTTATCCTGGTGCTGGGCCTGCTCGTGTCCCTGCTGCTGTATTATTTCATCGCCTACCGCGCGAATGCAGTTGCCAAGTGGGTGCTGGTCGCCTTCACCGTGATCGGTTTCCTTGGCTTGCCGGGCGCGCTGGCGGCGGCGACTGGTGCTGCCTTGGCCAGTCTGGTCCTGATGCACCTGCTGGCGCTGGCCGCGATTGTCATGCTGTTCCGCCCCGATGCCCGGCAATGGTTCGCTGGAACGGATACGGCGGACGATGGCCCACCTTCGGCGGATTAGACTGCGCCGACTGGCCGCAAATCTGGCCGCAAGCCTGACAGCGGTGCTGGCGGCCTGGGGACAGCCCGCGCTGGCGCAGGCCTATCAGTGCCGGATGCCCGCGCAGGTTGCGGTGCCCCTTACCGTGCCCGATGGCCCGGTCCGGCAATTGCCGGTCTCCGGCTATACGCTTGCGCTCAGCTGGTCGCCGGAGTTCTGCAAGGACCGGGAATTGCGCGGCGGAAACCGCATGCAATGTTCAGGCGCCAACGGGAGGTTCGGCTTTGTCGTCCACGGGCTGTGGCCCGAATCGCGCCGCGGATCATCGGCAACCTGGCCGCAGTGGTGCCAGGCGGGAAGCGCGCTGACCCCGGCGGAAACCCGGCGCAACCTGTGCATGATACCCTCGTCTTCGCTGATCGCGCGGCAATGGGCCAAGCACGGCAGCTGCATGACGCGGCGTCCGGAAACCTATTTCAAGGTCACCCGCATCCTGTGGGACAGCCTGCGTTTTCCCGATATGGACCGCCTGTCGCGCCAGCCCGGCCTGACCGCAGGGGACATCCGCAGCGCAATAGCCTCGGCCAACAGCGGAATCGAACCGGGAAATATCGACATCGAGCTCGACCGAAACGGCTGGCTGGAGGTGGTCCGCATCTGTTACGGCAAACGCTTCCGCCCGGCGGTGTGCGACCGGAGGCGCTACGGCGCAGGCGAAAAAGCGGCGGCGAAAATCTGGCGCGGGCTTTAGCGCCGTTCGCGAAAGAAGCGCCGCAGCAGTTCGGCAGATTCCTCGGCGCCGATACCCGAATAGATTTCCGGCCGGTGAAGGCATTGCGGCTGTTCGAACACCCGCGCGCCCTGCTCCACCGCGCCGCCCTTGGGATCGGACGCGCCGTAATAGAGCCGCGCCAGCCGCGCATGGCTGATCGCGCCCGCGCACATCGCGCAGGGTTCCAGCGTCACCCATAATGCGCAATCGTCCAGCCGTTCGCGTCCCAGCACCTTGGCGGCGGCGCGAATCGCGGTGATCTCGGCGTGGGCGGTCGGATCGTGATCCTCGCGCGGGGCGTTATGGGCCGCCGCAACCAGTTCTTCGCCGCGCATGATCACCGCGCCCACCGGCACTTCGCCCGACTGGGCAGCCAGCCGGGCTTGTGCCAGGGCTTCCTGCATCGGTCGGGGGATCGGCCAGCGCGTCATGTCCCGCCGGTAGCCTGCGCGCTTCCCGCCTGCAAGAAAGCTTGCCCCGCAAAGGGAAGGCATTGACGATTCGCCGCCGTAGCGCTAAGCGCCCGCCTTTCCGTAAGCACACGGACCCAGTAACTCGCCCTGACGCTTTTGCAGACGGGCCCGCAATCGAACGAGATTTATCATGTCGCGCATCTGCGAACTGACCGGCAAGGGTCGCCAGGTTGGCAACAACGTCAGCCACGCCAACAACAAGACCAAGCGCGTGTTCCTGCCCAATCTGCAGAATGTCACGCTGATGAGCGAGAAGCTGGATCGCAGCTTCAAGTTCCGGGTGTCGACCAACGGCCTGCGGTCGGTGGAACATGTCGGCGGGCTCGACAATTGGTTGATCAAGACCAAGAACGAAAAGCTCAGCGACCGCGCCGTCAAGGTCAAGCGCGAGCTGAAGAAGCTCGACGCAAAGGCTGATCAGGCCGCTTGAGGGGGCGCATTGCGGGGCCAGCGCCCGGCAATTAGCCTGCGAATTCGATCAAGGCGCGCGGCCCCGGCTGCGCGCCTTTTCGTTTGGCGGTCCGTCTGTCGCTCGCGGTGCGCCGGTCTGCGGATTCCAGCGCATTTCCAGCAGGTAAGTGCTTTGGAAACCGGTGCGGTTATCGTCCGAAATGAGCCACAGGTCGAGTGTGCCATCCGCCCGCGGCCATAGCGCCAGACCTTCGTAATTGTCCGAGGGGAGCGGCGGCGCAAATTCCGCGATGACCCGGCCCGACCATGTCCTACCCGGGACGATCGCGGCGGGATCGGCCAGCACCAGCTTCGCGGTAAAGCGCGGCATCACTTGCCAGTGCATCCGGCGCACCAGGATCAGGACCCGGCCATCGGGGATCTGCGCCATGTCGACCGGCCGGTATCCGCTGGGCGCCTGGAAGCCGAACTCTTTCGCAGCCCTTATCTGATGCGGATCTTCGACCGGATCGGAGGCAAACAGCAGTCCCCGGAAAGTTTGTCTGGCCCGTCCGGTCGAACCTTCGGCGAGCAGAATGAAGCGCCCGTCCGCGAGGCGGACCATCGCTTCGGCACCCTTGTTGTCCGGCCAGTCCTGCATCTGCAGCGGGCGAACGCGCCGCGCATTCTCCAGGCGGCTATCGCGGCGCTCCACCGTATTGATCCCTTCGTACCCCAGCCACACCTGCCCGCTGGCGGGATCACGGGTCATCGATTCGATATCGAACAGCTGTTTTCGAGCTTTGATCAGACCGGGAAGATAACTCAGCCGCGCCGCTGGTGAGCCATTACCAGGCAGCGACAGCTGCATGATCCGGCCCCGGTCACTGGCGGCTATCAGCTGCCCCTCGCCGGTGGCAACCAGGGCTGAATAGCCGCCGAAATGGTCGCTGTTGCTGGTCGCCTTCCACGCGCGCAGGACCTCGACTTCCCCTGCCATCGGCACCGGCACGCCCAGCCGGGCAAAGATCACCGGCGCGCCGTAATCGGGGTCGGGGAGCTCGTGCCGGATCCAGGTTGCCGGTGCCAGCGCGAGCGCCAGCAGCGCAATCAGGACAGGCCGCCGCCACGCGGCGAAGGAATTGCTCACATCGGCCCGGTAAACAGCAGCGGATCAAGCCGCGTGTCGTGCCACTTGATGCTCCAGTGGAGGTGCGGACCCGTGGCGCTGCCGGTCGCGCCGATATTGCCGAGATACTGCCCCTGCCGGACCACATCGCCCGTCTGCACGGCCAGCCTGGAACTGTGCAGGAAGGCGCTGTTGAGGCCCATGCCGTGGTCGATGATCAACAGATAACCCTCCAGCGAGAACGGCGTCTGTGCCGCCAGAACCACCACCCCGTCCGCCGGTGCGACATAGGGCGTGCCGCTTTCCCCTGTCGCAATGTCGATGCCGGAATGGTAGCTGCCCGGCACCCCGGCATAGATACGCTGCGAACCGAAGCGGCCGGAAATCCGGCCCTGGACCGGCCAGATGAACTTCTGCCGCCAGCCCTCGCTGTCTGAACTGACGCTGCGTGCCGCGTTGATCTGCGCCAGTTCGGGGCGGCGGCGGCGCATGAACGCCTCGCTCGCGGAGCCGGTAGGGCGGGGCAGATTGACGCGTTCGATGTCCCACGCCCGGGGACTGATCGCCAGCGGGCTTTCGATCACCTGGCCATTTGCAAGCCGGGCCGCAAGGCTCGCACTTGGTCCGGCGTCACGGTCGAAAGCGGCGAAGAAGCTGCCGTCAGCATCCAGCCTGATTTCGCGGCTGCCTAGCCTGACCGAGACGGTTCCGCCGGGCGCATGGCCGCGAATCCAGCCGCCCTGGGTCAGTTCGCCGTCGAAGAGGAAGGTCGTGGATCCTGCCGCCGGTTGCGGAGTTAAAACGGGTGGTGGCGCGGGTATCGGCGGGATCAATTCCTCCAATTCCCGTAACTCCGGTGGAGGCACGGCGGCGCAGGCAGACACTACCGCAGCCGAAGCCGCAGCGGCCAAAACCCGGCGAGGCATCAATGTGCTTCCAGTGCGCGCCGGGTGGCGATCTCCGCACTGGCGTAGGGTTCCTGCAGTTCCACGCTCCAATAGCGCAATTCTTCCAGCGGCACCGGCTGGCCGGTAACCGCGCACAGCACATAGTGCCCGGCCCGCATCACGCGAAAACCGTTGGGACCGTAGATCAGTTGAGCGGCGTTATCGCCAGAGGACATTAACATGGCGTCCCCCTTAGCAAATCCGCTCTAGCCGAACAAATCATCTTGTCGGCTTTGCGGCGCATTTGAGGGTGATTTCCTGGCCTTGGCAGGCGATTTGACGCGTTCCGCCTGCCCCGCGGGGACCGCATCAAGCGCGCCATCGGCAAATTCGATCGACAACCGGCTCTGCTTCGCGGCAGCAGCGCGGCTGCGGAGCAAGTTGCCGTCTTCGCCGCTTTCGACCGTGACGCCGGACCAAGTGCGAGCCTTGCGGCCCGGCTTGCAAATGGCCAGGTGATCGAAAG
>NZ_JAXMJI010000110.1:0-14789 GCF_034376665.1 Allopontixanthobacter sp.
GCGGCGCGCCCAGTCGTTGACCGCTTTGGGGCCGCCAATGACCGCAAGCAGCGCATCCGTGGCCGGGTTGCTGCTGCGGGTGATCATCAGTTCGATCAGTTCCGAAGCCGGCAGATAGGCACCGGGCTTGACGGGCGCGGCCCGGCTGGAAAACCGGGCCGAACGCACCGGAATCATCAGCGGGAATTCGCTCGATAGCGACCAGCGGCCTTGTTCGACCCCTTCCAGGAAGGTGGCGGCAATGGCGATCTTGCTCGTGCTGGCCATCGGGAAGCGCTGGTCTCCCAAAATGGAAACCTGTGCACCGGTCGCCAGATCAATCGCGGCGACGCCGATACGGCCTCTTTCGCCATTGGCGAGCATGGCAATCTGGCGTTCCAGATTGTTGTCGTAAACCGCCGCAAAGTCCTGCGGTGCGCGGGCCTTGGTGCCGAACGTGCTGTCGAATGCCGCTTCGAAATTGACGCTTTGCGCGTTTGCGGCGCCCAGCGGAACCAGGCTCGCCCCTGCAAGAGCGACCGCAGCGCCGATGGATTTGAATAGTCCCGGTCGTAAGATCATGCCCGCCCAAATACCCCTCTCAAGGTTAGTATTCCATTAATGACTTGAAAATCCACGGCGACAAGCAAAACCTGTTCAAATGTGTCGCATCCGCGACCGGATATGTCGTCAAGCGGCCAGGATTGCCTTTTCAATCCGGTTTGTAGGTTCGCCGCTCAGCGTTTTGTCGATTTCTCCCACCAGGCGGTTCTTCAGTTCCACATGATAATGGCGGCGCATCTCGCCGAGTATCTTGGGGTCGGAAATGATCGCGATATGTTCAAACTCACCGGCTATCGCCATCCGGTTAAGCTGTCCGGCGGCTGCGGCACCGTGCGCCAATTCGTTGAGGTTGGTATTGCCGCTTTGCTGCCCCGCGTCGTCCTGATGACGGACACCGGCGCTGAAATTGGTCGGATCGAGGCCGGGCTTGGCGACAAGTTCCAGTGATGGTTCGAACGGCTGCCCCTTGTTCCGCATCAGGATGAAGTTTTCTCCATCGACAATGGCGACGTAGGAATTGTGCGGCAATTTCATGGATGAGTCTCCTGCTGCGTAACCAACGGACGAGCGCGAAATTTGTTGCAGGCAAGGCGCCGTGGGCTAGGAAGCGGGCATGAAAAGCAATTGGACCATCGGGATCATCGGGGGATCCGGCCTCTTTCAGATCGACAGCCTCGAAGACGCGCAATGGATCCGGGTGGACACGCCCTGGGGCGATGCCTCGGACGAGATCCTGTGTGGCCGGATCGGAGCGGTGCAACTGCGTTTCCTGCCGCGGCATGGCCGGGGCCACCGCATACCGCCGTCGGAAATCAATTCCCGGGCCAATGTGGACGCGCTCAAACGGGCGGGGTGCACCGACCTGCTCGCAATTTCCTCCGTCGGATCGCTGCGTGAAGAATTGCCGCCGGGGCAATTCGTGGTGGTCGACCAGTTCATCGACCGGACGAAAAACCGGCCATCGAGTTTCTTCGGCAGCGGGATGGTCGCCCATGTGTCGATGGCCCGGCCTGTGTGCGAACGGTTGTCGAACCATGCCGCAAAGGCAATCCGGAAAGCAGGCGGATCGATGACCCGCGGCGGAACTTATCTGGCGATGGAAGGACCGCAATTTTCCAGCCGCGCGGAATGCGACCTGTACCGCCAATGGGGTGCCGATGTCGTCGGGATGACCGCCATGCCCGAAGCAAAGCTCGCCCGTGAGGCAGAGCTGCCCTACGCCCTGATCGGCATGGTGACCGATTACGATTGCTGGCGTGACGATGCCGCCTTCGTCGAGGTTAGCGAAGTCATTGCACAAATGAACGCCAATGGCGCGGTTGCGCGGGCGGCGGTCGAAGCGTTTGTTCGCGGTCTGCCGGAAAAGCGCAGCCCCTCGCCGCTCGACACGGTTCTCGATCACGCGGTGATCACCGCCCTCGACGCGCGCGATCCGGCAATGCTTGCAAGGCTGGACGCGGTGGCCGGGCGGGTGCTCTAGACGCTCTGGCGGTGCAGGACGAAGGCCCGGCAAGGTCGCTAGCCGCTCCGTTTGCACCGTTTCGCTCGACCAAACGCACAATGTAATCGGCAGGCGTCGCACCGCGCTCTTGACGGGGATACTCTTTTCAGTGCCCATGCGGGACTGGGTGAATATCAACACAGGGTCGATCTTACATGCACACACCACGGGTTACGCCGCGCCGCCTGGCGCGCCATTCGCTTATGGCAGTTCTGCTGTCTTCCGCCACGATTGTCGCTGCGCAGGACGCGCAGATTGTCCAGCCCGGTGCACCGGGGCAGGCAACGCGGCAGATCAATGTCGATCAGGCAGTCGCGCTGGCCGATACCAGCTATTCCCCCGCCGATGTCAGCTTCATGCAGAACATGATCGCGCACCACCGGCAAGCGGTCGAGATGGCGGCGCTGGTCAAGGACCGGACCAACCGCGAAGAGATCGTTGCAGTCTCAGGACGGATCGACGCGTCGCAGGCCGACGAGATGAAATTCATGACCACCTGGCTCGGCGAACGGAGCCAGCCGGCCTCCACGCCGGCGATCGATCATGCCAGCATGGGACATGGTAATCACGGCATGTCCGGAATGGCCTCGTCCGAAGACATGGCCCGGCTGGCAGCGGCCAGCGGCGGGGACTTCGACCGGCTGTTCCTCGAACTGATGATCAGGCATCACGAGGGCGCGCTGGAAATGGTCAGGGACCTGCTCAAGCAGCCGGGGTCGGCCTACGACCCGGTCATGTTCGAGTTCACAAATGATGTGAACACCGATCAGAAGGCCGAGATCGAACGAATGAACGCGTTGCTGGCCAGCCTTTCGGACGATCCGCGCGCGGGCCTTGCTGCAGGTTTCCGCGACGCCGGGGAAGCGATCAGCGGAATGCGGAAGCTCGCGGCACTGCCCAAGCCGGCGGGCTTCTTCGATCCGAAGAACCCGGCGGAACTCGCCCTGCCCAAGCCGAAGAAGGATGCCGGCGAGACCGGCGCTAAGTCGGAGGAAACGCCTGCGGAAGCCTCTACCAAGGCTCCGGTGATCGATACGGCGGCGAAATCCCCCGTGCGCGAGAAAGAGGAAACCAAGACGCAGTTCAGCGAACGGTCGCCGCTCCTGGATTTTGCCAATACCGACATGGCATTCTCCGGCGATACGCTGGTGGTCGGCAATTACCACGGCTTCAATATCTACAAGCTCGGCGTAGACGGAGTACCTACGCTGCTCAGCTCGGTAGTCTGCCCCGGCGGCCAGGGCGATGTATCCGTGGTCGGCGACCTGCTCATCATGTCGGTCGAACAGACCCGGGGCCGGGTGGATTGCGGTTTGCAAGGGGTGGCGGGGGACGTAAGCGCGGAGCGGTTCCGCGGCCTGCGCATCTTCGATATCAGCGATCTTGCCCGGCCGCTGCAGGTTGGGCAGGTGCAGACCTGCCGCGGATCGCACACCCATTCGGTGGTGTCGCAGGACGCCAAATCGATCGTGGTCTATAATTCGGGAACAGGCCGGGTACGCGACGAGAAGGAATTGGCCGGCTGCATTGGTGAAGTACCAGGCGATGACCGCACCGCCCTGTTCCGGATCGACGTGATCGAAATTCCGGTAGCCAACCCGGCGGCAGCGCGGATCGTCGAAAGTCCAACGGTGTTCGCCGATCCGGAGACCGGAAGGCTGGCCGGTCTGTGGCAGGGCGGGGATCACGGCGATGATACGCAGGACACCAACCGCACGGACCAGTGCCACGACATCACGGTCTTCCCCACCCTGAAGATCGCTGCCGGGGCGTGTTCGGGTAACGGGATCGTCTTCGACATTTCCAATCCGCTCAAGCCCAAGCGGATCGACGAAGTCGTCGACAAGGGTTTCGCCTATTGGCATTCGGCAACCTTCAACAACGACGGTACCAAGGTGGTGTTCACCGATGAATGGGGCGGCGGGGGCCGTCCGCGGTGCCGGGCATCGGACCCCCGCAACTGGGGTGCGAATGCGATTTATGACATCAAGGACGGGGAACTCACCTTCCGCAGCCTGTACAAATTGCCCGCGCCCCAGACGGACAAGGAAAACTGCGTCGCCCACAACGGATCGATCATCCCCGTACCGGGCCGGGATATCTTCCTGCAGGCCTGGTATCAGGGCGGCATTTCGGTGATGGAATTCACCGACAGTGCGAATCCGCGGGAAATCGCTTATTTCGACCGGGGCCCGATCAGCGACGAGCAGATGGCGATGGGCGGATACTGGTCGGCCTATTACTACCGGGGCCGGATCTATGCGACGGAGATCGCCCGCGGTCTGGATGTGTTCGCGCTGGAACCGAGCGAATTTCTGAACGCAGAGGAAATCGCCGCTGCCGAAGGCGCCGACCAGGGCGGCACGTTCAATCCGCAAACGCAGTATCCGGTCACCTGGCCGGGCATGGTCGCCGCCCGATAAGGGGCACTCGCCCCGCCGCGTTGGTGGGCGCAATCCTCACGAAAAAGGCCCGGCGGATCGCTCCGCCGGGCCTTTTGTGTCGCGCTACTGCGCGGAAGGGAAGCTTAGAAGCCGCCCATTCCGCCCATGCCGCCCATTCCGCCCATATCAGGCATGCCGCCGCCGGAGCTCTTGTCTTCCGGTGCGTCGGAGATAGCCGCTTCGGTGGTGATCAGCAGGCCGGCTACCGAGGCCGCATCCTGCAGGGCAATACGAACGACCTTGGTTGGATCGATCACGCCTGCCTTGACAAGGTTTTCGTAAGTATCGGTTGCCGCATTGAAGCCCATGGTTTCATCGCCTTCGCGGAGCAGGTTGCCCGAGATGACGGCGCCGTCATGGCCAGCGTTTTCGGCAATCTGGCGGATTGGCGACAGGATCGCCTTGCGCACGATGTCGATCCCGCGGGTCTGGTCGTCGTTCGCGCCCTTCAGGCCTTCGAGAGCCTTGGTGGCGTAAAGCAGCGCAGTACCGCCGCCGGGGACGATGCCTTCTTCGACAGCTGCGCGGGTTGCGTGAAGCGCGTCGTCGACGCGGTCCTTGCGTTCCTTCACTTCGACTTCCGAAGCGCCGCCGACCTTGATCACGGCAACGCCGCCAGCAAGCTTCGCCAGACGTTCCTGCAGCTTTTCCTTGTCGTAATCGCTGGTGGTCGATTCGATCTGCGCCTTGATCTCACCCACGCGGGACTTGATGTCTTCGGCCGAACCGGCACCATCGACGATGGTGGTGTTGTCCTTGTCGATCGAAACGCGCTTGGCTTCGCCGAGCATGCTCAGGGTTACGGTTTCCAGCTTGATGCCGAGGTCTTCGGAAATCATCTCGCCCTTGGTCAGGATCGCGATGTCCTGCAGCATGGCCTTGCGGCGATCGCCGAAACCAGGAGCCTTGACCGCTGCAATCTTGAGACCGCCGCGCAGCTTGTTGACCACCAGAGTGGCCAGTGCTTCGCCTTCGATATCTTCGGCAATGATCAGCAGCGGGCGACCGCTCTGGACCACGGCTTCGAGGATCGGCAGCATCGCCTGCAGGTTCGACAGCTTCTTTTCGTGGATGAGAACATAGGGGTTCTCCAGTTCCACGGCCATCTTTTCCGGGTTGGTGATGAAGTAAGGTGACAAATAGCCGCGGTCGAATTGCATGCCTTCGACAACGTCGAGTTCGAATTCGAGGCCCTTGGCTTCCTCGACGGTGATTACGCCTTCCTTGCCGACCTTTTCCATGGCTTCGGCGATCTTTTCGCCGACTTCCCGGTCGCCGTTGGCGGAAATGATCCCGACCTGGGCGATTTCGGACGAACCGGCCACGTCCTTCGAACGGGCTACCAGGTTTTCGACAACCTTGGACACGGCGAGGTCGATGCCGCGCTTCAGGTCCATCGGGTTCATGCCTGCTGCGACCGACTTCATGCCTTCGCGCACGATGGCCTGGCCCAGCACGGTTGCGGTGGTGGTGCCGTCACCGGCGAGGTCGTTGGTCTTCGACGCAACTTCCTTGAGCATCTGCGCGCCCATATTCTCGAACTTGTCCTTCAGTTCGATTTCCTTGGCGACGGTAACGCCGTCCTTGGTGATGCGCGGGGCGCCGTAGCTCTTGTCGATCACCACGTTGCGGCCCTTGGGGCCGAGCGTCACTTTTACTGCGTTGGCGAGGATGTCCACGCCGCGCAGAATGCCTTCGCGTGCGTCACGCGAGAACTTTACGTCCTTGGCTGCCATGATAAAATTCCTTTGATTGGATTGGATTGAGGGTAGCGCAGGGTCAGTCGGCTCAGCCGATGATCCCCATGATGTCGCTTTCCTTCATGATCAGCAGATCTTCGCCGTCGAGCTTGACTTCGGTGCCCGACCATTTGCCGAACAGCACGCGGTCGCCGGCCTTGACGTCGAGCGGAGTGATCGTGCCGTCTTCGGCCTTGGTGCCGCTGCCGACGGAGACGATCTCGCCTTCGCTGGGCTTTTCCTTGGCGCTATCGGGGATGATGATGCCGCCAGCGGTCTTTTCCTCGGCTTCAATCCGACGAACCAGAACGCGGTCGTGCAGGGGGCGAAATGCCATATCGTTGACCTCTTCTTTCAAGATGAGTGAATTTTGTCGATTGGCACTCCCGGTGTGAGAGTGCCAACGAGAGCGCATATGTGGACGCCGCCAGTGGGAGTCAACGGGTGCAGGCGATAAAATTTTTCCGGGAATCCCTACCGGACTCAGACGAGTCCGAGCCTGCCGCGCTGCGCCCAGCGCCAGGTCAGCAGGACTGCCGCCACCAGCAGGCCTGCCGCCAGTCCGATCCACACCCCCACTCCGGCAAGAGAGGAGTTGAGACCCAGCCAGATCGAGATACTGAAACCGGCCGCCCAATAGCTGAACACGGCAATGACCATCGGCACCCGCGTATCCTGCAGGCCGCGCAGATTTCCTGCCGACACGGCCTGTACCGCATCCACCAGCTGGAATATCGCGGCCAGCAGCAGATATTGCACCGCAAAGCCGACCATGGCGGAATTCGCGGCGGCATCGACGTCGACATAGATCGACAGCACGGTGAGCGGGGCGAACAGCATGATCGAAGCCGTGACCATGCTGAAGGCGACCGCGATCGCCAGTGCGATCCAGCCCGCCCGGGCAATCGCCGCGCTGTCGCCAGCGCCGAAATGGTACCCCACCCGGATGGTGGCGGCCTGTCCGATCCCGAACGGTATCTGGAACGCCAGCGCCGCAACCTGCAGCGCGATGGTGTGCCCCGCCAGCTCCGAAGGCCCGATCCGCCCCATCAGGAACGCGGCCCCGCTGAACAGCCCGGCCTCGGCAAAAATGGTGAACATGATCGGTGTGCCGATGCGGACGATGTCCTTCATCCGGCTCCATTCGGTGCGCCACCAATTGCCGAAGATCCGGTAGCGCCGCAGCCGCCGGTCCCACGCGATTGCCGCGACATAGGCCGCCAGGATGAACAGCGAGGTGACCACACTGGCGAGGGCGGAGCCTTCCAGGCCCAGCGCAGGCGCACCCAGATTGCCGAACACCAGCACCCAGTTCGCGAGTACGCTGACTGCGATGGCGGAGGCAATGATCACCGTCGCAAAGATCGGCCGGTTGAGCGCCGAGACGAAAATCCGCAGGACATTGGACAGCACCATCGGGATCATCGCCCAGATGATGATCTGCAGGAAATCGCCCGACATGGCTGCGATCTTCGGGTCCTGTCCGGTCAGCAGCATCAATCGCTCGCCGCCGAGGCAGGCGGCCATGCCGACAGCTCCGGCCAGCACTGCGAGCCACAGGCCCATCCGCACGCTGCGGCGAACCTCCCGAACGGCGTGGCGGCGGCGACCGAGTTCCGCTGCGATCAATGGCGCGACAGCCCCGGTCAGGCCGGACAATCCCCACAGGGTCAGCCCGAACAGGGCAATGGCGAGGCTGGAGGCCGCCAGTTCCTGCTCCCCCAGACGCGCCACGAAGATCACGTCCACGGCATGGACCAGCATCTGCAGCAGATTGGCGGCGGCCAGCGGCCAGGCAAGCTTCATGGTCGCCGAAAATTCGGTGCGCCAGGGGCCGGCGGGCGGCGTAAGGGTGGCTGCGTGCAGCATAAAGCCGCTCCGGATAGGCGAGGAGTGTGCGCACGAAAAGCCGGAGCGTGATCCGAGGCAATTTCCCCGGCGTCAGTGTTGCCCCTTTCACTCGCAACCCGCTGGCGCTAGGCCAAGGAACAGGATTACGGGCGGGGCTTGAACGCTGATGGAACATGAAGGGGCTTCGGTGCTGCGGGACGGGGTCCTGCTCCTTGGTTTCGCACTGGCTTTCGTCCTGCTGTTCCGGCGGTTCGGGCTCGGGGCGACACTTGGCTACCTGATCGCCGGGGCGGTCGTCGGTCCGCAGGTTCTCGGCCTCGTCGGTGACGCGCAGCAGATGATCACAGTTGCCGAGCTGGGCATAGTGATGCTGCTGTTCGTGGTCGGGCTGGAGCTCGATCCCAGCCGGTTGTGGCGGATGAAGACCGCGATCTTCGGCCTTGGCTTGGCGCAGGTCGCGGCGTGCGGGCTGGCGGTTTCGGCGGTCATCTATTTCGCCGCGAGTTATCCGTTGGCTGCGGCGCTCGCCATCGGCCTGCCGCTGGGTCTGTCCTCCACCGCGCAGGTCCTGCCGATGCTGCAAAGCTCCGGTCGGCTCCGCACCCCGTTCGGCGAACGGGCCTTCGCGATCCTGTTGTTTCAGGATTTGTCGATCATCCCCCTGATCACCATCGTCGCCGCCATGAGCGCCGATCAGGTCGGCGCGGGCGCGGATGCGGGGATGCCGGGCTGGCAGTTGGCGCTGGTCACCCTCGCAGCAATCGGCGGGCTGATTGCCGCGGGACGATTTGTGCTGCGGCCGTTGTTCCGGCTCATTGGCAATCTCAACGAGCGGGAAATGTTCGTCGTGGCCGGTCTGTTCACCGTGCTGGGCTCGGCATGGGTGATGGAATGGCTGGGACTTTCCACCGCTCTCGGCGCGTTCATTGCCGGTGTCATGCTGGCCGACACCCCTTATCGCCACGAGTTGGAGGCGGACATCGAGCCATTTCGCTCGATCCTGCTTGGGATGTTCTTCCTGGCAGTGGGGATGATGCTCGATCTGGGCGCGATTGCGGAAAATCCGCTGTTCGTCATCATGATGGCGATCGCTCTGATCGCGGTGAAGAGCGTGATCATCCTGGGCATCGGGCTGGCCGTGGGCATGGCGTGGCGCAGCGCGCTGGCGCTGGGCCTGCTGCTCAGCCAGGGCGGCGAGTTCGGTTTCGTACTGTTCACCCAGGCGCGGGAAGGCGGGCTGATCTCCGGCGAGGTATCCAGCCTGTTTGGTGCGATCGTGACGCTGTCGATGGCGACCACCCCGTTCCTGATGATGGCGGCCAGCCGGATGCGGCAGCCCGTGAGCAAAGACGGCGAGCGGGAAGGGCCAAGTCTGCGCGGGCGCAGCGACGGGGCAAATGCGTTGGTAATCGGCTTCGGCCGGTTCGGGCAGACGGTTGCGCAATTGCTGGTGGCGGCAGGTGTGCGGGTGACGCTGGTGGACCGCGATGTAGAACAGATCGACGTGGCCCAGGAATTCGGCTCGAAAGTCTATTACGGCGACGGAACCCGGCTCGACCTGCTGCGGCAGGCAGGAGCGGGTGAGAGCAATCTGGTCATCTTCGCGATTGACCGGGACCAGCTGGAGCCGGAATTGCTGCACGGCGTAAAGGAGGCGTTTCCCGGTGCCGGAATTTATGTCCGCGCCTATGACCGGCGGACCCTGATCAAGCTGAGCGCGGCGCCGATCGACCATTCGGTACGCGAGGTGATGGAATCGGCAGTGGCGATGGGCCGCGCGGCGCTTGACGGTCTCGGGGTCAGCCTGACGGAGATCGACCGGGCGGAAAGCATTTTCCGTGAACGCGACCAGCAGCGACTGCAAATGCAGACCGAGGCCGGTGATCTGAGGGCGGCGAAGGACATGATCTTCACCCAGCAAGCCGCAGATACCGAGGCGATGGGCCGGGACGAGGCCGGATAGGCGCCCGCAATGGACACGGAAAAGGGCGACACCCTTGCGAGTGCCGCCCTTCCATCTGCGAATGCTTCAAGACATCCGCAAAACTTTGATCCGGATCCCCGTCTTCACGGGGATGACGGCGGCGGGCTGGCCCGCCGGCCGGTCACTTCAGTTCGACGGTGCCGCCGGCTGCTTCGATCTTGGCCTTGACGTCTTCGGCTTCTGCCTTGTTGACGCCTTCCTTGATTGCCTTCGGAGCGGATTCGACCAGCGTCTTGGCTTCGGTCAGACCGAGGCCGGTGATGGCACGGACTTCCTTGATGACCTGGATCTTCTTCCCGCCGTCGCCCGTCAGGATGACGTCGAATTCGGTCTGTTCTTCAACTGCTTCTGCAGCAGCGGCAGGGCCCGCAACGGCAACGGCAGCAGCGGCGCTTACGCCCCAGGTTTCTTCCAGTGCGGTAGCAAGTTCAGCTGCTTCGAGAACGGTCAGCTTCGAGAGTTCTTCTACAAGTTTGGCGATATCGGCCATGATTTAATACTCCAGATTTGATGGTTTGGTCCGTGCCGGGGATTGTCCCTGGCGCGGATAGATTCGATGAAAACCGCTTACGCCGCTTCTTTGGTGCTGTAGGCACCGAAGACGCGGGCGAGCTTTGCAGCGGGTGCGTTGACGACCTGTGCGATTTTCGTCGCCGGGGCCATAACCAGACCCACCAGCTTGCCGCGTAGCTCGTCGAGACTTGGCATCGAGGCCAGTGACCTCACGCCGGTTTCGTCGAGTACCAGTTTGCCCATTGCGCCGCCGACGATTTCGAGCTTGTCGTTCGTCTTGGCAAATTCCACGGCAGCCTTGGCAGCAGCGACCGGATCGGTCGATGTGGCCAGAGCAGTCGGGCCGGTGAGCAATTCGCTCAGGCCTTCGTAATCCGTGTCCTTCAGGGCAAGCTTGGCAAGGCTGTTTTTCGCAACCTTATAGGATGCACCCGCGTCCCGCATCTTTGCGCGCAGATCGGTGGACTGCGCCACCGTCAGGCCGAGATTGCGCGTGATTACCACCACGCCGCTCTCTGCAAAGGTCGAGTTCAGGGCTGCAACCGCGTCGGCTTTTTGCGAACGATCCATGCCTTACTCCTTCATTATGACCAGGCGGAGCGAACCCCGCACGGCCGGCTACAGTGATCGCTCCAGCAAGCTGGAACGAGCGAGTCCATTGAGGGGGAAGGAGGTGCGCAAACCAGCAAGTGGAGTGGCGCGGTGCGGAGGCCGGGGCCTGCCGCGAAAAATCTCTGTCCCCGCCTAGGCTGGAAATTAAGATGGCCGGAATGCCATCGCCAACTGTCTCGGACGGATGTTCACTGGACCCGTCGGCCCAGCGAACGAGGGGGCAGATAGCAGAAAGCCCGGACGGGTCAACCCCGTCCGGGCTATCCGGTGACACATCTACTCCCCTTCGTAGCCCAGCAGGTCCCCCGGCTGGCAATCCAGTTCGCGGCAGATCGCTTCCAGTGTCGAAAAGCGCATCGCCTTGGCCTTGCCGGTCTTCAGGATGGACAGATTGGCCAGGGTCAGGTCCACGCGCTCGGCCAATTCCGTCAGCGTCATGCGCCGTTCGTGGAGCAGGTCGTCCAGTTTGACATGGATCGGCATCAGACAGTTCCTTCCAGTTCTTCGCGCATTTCGGTGCCCTTGCGGAAAACCCGGGCGAGGATGAACAGGATCAGCACCAGCAAGACCCCGCCGCCGGAAAACCCGAAGTCGGCATGGACGTGCTCGCCGGAATCGGCGGCGATGCCGGCGATCCAGATCACCGCGATGCCGATCGGTATAGCAGCGGCCTGGCCGATGATCGCGACCCACCCCATGCGGGACAGCCGCGTGGCGTTATCGGGAATGAAGGGATCGCCTTCACCGACGCTGTTGACGATCCGGCGCAGCAGCAACAGGAAATAGACGCCGAGGGCCATCAGGCCGGCCGCCCCGGCGAGGACAAAGGCCGCCGCGGGAACGAGGCCGGGGACGACATCCTTTCCGTCAGCGGCCAGTTCGGCCAGCAGTGCGGATTGATTGAACAGCATCACCGGCAGGGCGATCACGAGCGCCGCCCCAGCGATTCCCAGGACGACGATAAAGAACATCAGTACGATGCGGGCGATTGTCAAAAGCGGATCTTTGGCAGCATTGATCATGGCGTGGCTCCTTATGGCCGGCTCAGGCGATTTCAGCTGTGATCGCGAACTGGTCGGCGGGCACGATGACAGCCGGGATCATGAGGGTGGTCGTGACCAGAATGGCAACGACGATGGCGAAAGCGTTGAATGTGCGTGTCATTTGTTGATCTCCAATATGGTTGATATCGACAATCAATAATCCCGAGTCGGCATATTGTCAATCAATAATATCGAAAAACAATATATCCCTTGTTGTTTAGCGATTACGTGCCCTTGCGACGATCCATACGGCAGGACGGTTGACCGGTGCGCGCGCCGCTCCTATATGAGCGTCACACCGACCGCTTCGAGACAGACGGGCCCTTGCGCGGGGGCTCTTCACGAAAGGAAGCGGCGGGTTTCATGGCCGCGATGCAGTAACTGCAGCAACTCCTTCAAAAAGAAGGGGAAGCGCTGCGGTTTTTCTGCGCGTCCGGTCATGGCGAAATTCAGCGTGTGGCACGAATTTTCCGCCGGGATTTCGCGATTCCGGCCAAATTGAAAGAGGCGAATCACCTCCATGGCGACCAAACCCAAGGCACCCAAGGTATCCCGGAACAGCAATACCGGTACCGCCAAGAAGCGTATCCGCAAGATTTTCGGCGACATCCACGAAGTGGTGAAAATGCCGAATCTGATCGAAGTCCAGCGCGAGAGCTACGAACAGTTCCTCCGCAGCGATCCTTCGATCGGCTATGTTTCGGGCCTTGAAAAGACCCTGCGGTCGGTGTTCCCGATCCGCGATTTCGCCGGCAGCGCCGAGCTGGATTTCGTGCATTACGAACTCGAGCCGCCGAAATACGACACCACCGAATGCCGCCAGCGCGGGATTACCTATGCCGCGCCGATGAAGGTGACACTGCGCCTGATCGTGTTCGAAGTGGATCAGGAAACCGAAACCCGCTCCGTGCTCGATATCAAGGAGCAGGACGTTTACATGGGCGACATGCCGCTCATGACTGGCAACGGCACTTTCATCATCAACGGTACCGAGCGCGTGATCGTGTCGCAGATGCACCGTTCGCCCGGTGTGCTGTTCGATCATGACCGCGGCAAGACCCATTCGTCCGGCAAGCTGCTGTTCGCCGCGCGCGTCATTCCGTACCGCGGTTCGTGGCTCGATTTCGAGTTCGACGCCAAGGACATCGTCAACGTCCGCATCGACCGCAAGCGCAAACTGCCGGTAACCTCGCTGCTGTTTGCGCTGGGTCTCGATAGCGAAGACATTCTCAACCACTTCTACGAAACCGTCGTGTGGCAGCGCGTGTCCGGCAAGAAGGGAGACGGCTGGCAGATCCCGTTCAAGCCCGAAACCTGGCGCGGCCTGAAGCCCGATTTCGCCCTCGTCGATGCCAATACCGGTGAAGAAGTCTTCGCCGCCAAGGAAAAGATCAGCCCGCGCGCCGCGAACAAGGCGGCCAAGGATGGTCTCACCACCTTGCTGATCCCGACCGAGGAAATCCTCGGCCATTATGCCGCGCGCGACATGATCGACGAGAAGACCGGCCGCATCTATATCGAAGCGGGCGATGAAGTTTCGCTCGAGAATCTCGAAGTGCTCGACAAGGCAGGCGTCGATACGATCGACCTGCTCGACATCGACGAAGTGACCATCGGGCCGTGGATCCGTAACACACTGGCGGTCGACAAAGCCGAAAACCGCGATGAAGGGCTGGAAGCCATTTACAAGGTCATGCGTCCGGGCGAGCCGCCGACCAAGGAAACCGCCGAAGCCCTGTTCGAAGGCCTGTTCTTCGACAGCGAGCGCTACGACCTGTCCGCGGTCGGCCGCGTAAAGCTCAACATGCGTCTCGAACTCGATGCGGAAGACACCGTGACCACGCTGCGCCGGGAAGATATCCTCGCGGTGGTCAAGGAACTGGTCGACCTGAAGGACGGCAAGGGCGAAGTCGATGACATCGACAACCTCGGCAACCGCCGGGTCCGTTCGGTCGGCGAATTGCTGGAAAACCAGTACCGCGTCGGGTTGTTGCGGATGGAACGTGCCGTCAAGGAACGCATGAGCAGCGTCGATGTATCGACCGTGATGCCGAACGACCTGATCAATGCGAAGCCTGCGGTTGCCGCGGTGCGCGAATTCTTCGGCTCCAGCCAGCTGTCGCAGTTCATGGATCAGACCAACCCGCTGTCCGAAGTGACGCACAAGCGCCGCGTTTCGGCTCTCGGGCCCGGCGGTCTTACGCGTGAGCGCGCGGGCTTCGAAGTGCGCGACGTGCACCCGACCCACTACGGCCGGATCTGCCCGATTGAAACGCCGGAAGGCCCGAACATCGGCCTGATCAACAGCCTCGCCTCGTTCAGCCGGGTCAACAAATACGGCTTCATTGAAACGCCTTACCGCCTGGTCAAGAACGGCAAGGTGACGACGGAAGTGAAGTATCTGTCGGCGATGGAAGAACAGAAGCACGCCGTGGCGCAGGCTTCGGCCGAACTGAACGCTGACGGATCGTTTGTGGAAGAACTGGTTTCGGCGCGGGAAAGCGGCGAATTCGTAATGCTGCCCAACGACCAGATCACGCTGATGGACGTTTCGCCCAA
>NZ_JAXMJI010000111.1:0-19631 GCF_034376665.1 Allopontixanthobacter sp.
TCCAGCCCCATGGCGCCCAGAGCAGCGACCGCTAGTCCGGCGTCCGAGCGTAACCGGTCGGCGAAGGCAATCGGAACGCTCCGGTCGCCGATGCGCAGGCTAACCTGCGGGCAATCAGCGGTAACTTCCGCCCGCTCGAGCGCGACCTCCACACCTTCGTACAGACCGGTAACGCCGATCCCGCCCGTTTCGCGAATTTCCGCAACGGCGGCAGGTTTGAACCCGGCTGCGGTGAGCGAACGGGCAAGGCCGACGCTGAGCGGGTGGCGGCTCGTCTGCGCCAGGGCGAGCGCAATTTCAGGGTCGCCCCGCCCGAGACTGGTAATCTCTGCACGCAGATCGCCCAGCGTGAGGGTTCCGGTCTTGTCGAAGATCACCGCATCGACTTCTGCCAGCCGTTCCAGCGCGCTCCCGTCCTTGACCAGCAGTCCGCGGCGAATGAGCGCGCCCGATGCAACCACTTGCGCGGCGGGGACGGCGAGGCCCATGGCGCAGGGGCAGGTGATGATCAGCACCGCTATGGCAATGACCAGCGACTGGTGCCATCCGGCCCCTGCAATCATCCAGCCGACAAAGGCCAGCAGAGCGAGCGAATGCACAGCGGGCGCGTAGAGGCGGGAAGCGCGGTCGGCGATCCGGACATAGCGGCTGCGCGACTGGCCAGCCTCGTCCATCAGCCGGGCAATCTCCGCCAGCGCGGTATCGCTGCCGGTCTGGGTAATGCGAACCTCGATCGGCTCCATCAGATTGACCGTGCCGGCGTGAACGAGGTCGCCCGTTACCACCTGTTCAGGCGTGCTTTCGCCGGTCAGCATGGCGTTGTCGATCGTGCCGCAGCGGCTTTCCAGCACCCCGTCCGCCGCCAGCGCTTCTCCGGCGGCGACCAGCATCAGCATACCTGGCTGCAAATCTTCCGCTTTCAGCCGAAGGATCGAACCGTCCGCCTGCACCACACCGGCGCTCCGGCCCATGCGGCCAAGCAAGGCCCCGATGCCCGCGCGGGTCCGGTTGCGCATTGCCGCATCCAGCGCACGGCCCGCCAGCAGGAAGAACAGCAGCATCACCGCACTGTCGAAATAGGCATGTTCGCCGCCGATGAATGTCTCGTAAAGGCTGAGCCCGCCCGCCAGCAGCACGCCGATGGAGATTGGCACGTCCATATTGGTCCGGCGATAGCGCAGCGCCATGGCGGCAGACGCGAAGAACGGCCGCCCGGAATAAAGAATCACCGGCACGCCGATCAGGGCCGATAGCCAATGGAACAACTCGCGCGTCACTCCGTTCGCGCCCGACCAGACGCTGACCGACAGCAGCATGATGTTCATCATCCCGAACCCCGCCACCGCCAGCGCGCGCAGCAGGGTCCGGCTTTCGCGGCCATCCTGCGCCAGCGAGTTCGCTGCCACGGCCTGCGCTTCGAAGCCCAGTTGGCGCAGCTCCTCGACCAGCGCCTCTTCCGTCAGACGCGCGTCATGGCTGACCGCTACGCGCCGGGCGGAGAAATTCACCCGCGCGCTCGCCACCCCCTCCACCCCGCCAAGGCCGCGTTCGATTTTGGCGATGCAGCCCGCACAGCGCATTCCGGGCACGGTCAGCCGGGTATCGGCCAGCGGCATGGAACCAGCGGGTTCGAGGCTTGCGGGAGCGTTCATTCGATGCGCACTTCCCCGGTCCAGCGATCGTCCTGCGTGAGTATCGCGATCCGGGCGATCCACCGGCCGGAGGGCACCGACGCTGACGAGACATATTCGCCCGGCGCTGCGGAATTGAAGTCCAGATCAAGCGTTTCCGGCTTGCCCAAAGGACGGCGGAATCGCGCCGAAACATCCGCCCCGGCCGGAACGCCCGCGGTCACGATCCGAACGTTTCCGTCGGCCTGCCGCACTGCCTGCGCAGACCAGCCGAGCTGTTCCTGCTCCCGCGCGGCGCTCAGCCAGCCGTTGAACTTCTGGCTCGCGACATAGGAGTTTTCGACCACCACGCCGCCGAACCCGCGGACCGCCAGCGTCGCCATGAAGAAATTGACCCCGATGACCACGCCGAACCCGCAGATCATGACGGCCCACATATGCCGTCCGGTAAAGGGCTTGCTCATGGTTCTTCTCCCGGCGCGGAGAAGCGCGTTTCCACCAAATCCGTCTCCCGCTGTTCGTCCTGCGACGTCAGTAGGAAGGCAAAGTCCTGCGCCGCTGTCTCAGCCGGCACGATCACATAGGCGCGGACCGTCAGCGTCTGGTCCGCCGGTACCGTAACGATCTGCTTTGGTGCCGCATCGCCGCGCCGGATGGTGTCGGACCACATCACCGCCCCGGGCAGGCCCTCGACCGCGATTTCCATATCGCGCGGGCGGCTTTCCATATTGCGCAGCTTGAGCGTGAAGGAATTGCGCACCGAACCGTCACTCATCAGCATGAAGGGCGGATTGCGATCGGCCGAGACTGTCAGGTCGGTATGGCTTCGCACCCCGAGCGCGAACAGAAGGCCAAGCCCGATGCTGCCCCAGATGAGGGTATAGGCGATGGTCCGCGGACGCAGCAGCGTGCGCCACGGCGGGCGCGGCGTTTCGCCCTTCGCCTCGCGTTCGCAATCCTCCAGCGTCGCATAATCGATCAGACCGCGGGGGCGGCCCACTTCGGCCATTACCTTGTCGCAGGCGTCAATGCACAGCGCGCAGGTGATACATCCGATCTGCGCGCCTTCGCGGATGTCGATGCCGGTCGGGCAGACCGCAACGCATTGCATGCAGTCGATGCAGTCGCCGAAATCGTCGGGGCTCTTCTGCGCTTTCTTGACGCTGCCGCGCGGTTCGCCGCGCCAGTCCTTATAGGTGACGATCAGCGATTTTTCGTCGAGCATCGCGGACTGGATTCGCGGCCATGGGCACATGTAAATGCACACCTGCTCGCGCATGAACCCACCTAGAGTAACCGTGGTCAGGGTCAGGACGGCCACGGTGATATAGGCAATGGGCGCGGCCTGCGCGGTGAAGAAATCGCGCATCAGCGTGGGCGCATCGGCGAAATAGAGGATCCAGGCGCCGCCCGTGGCGAACCCGATAATTGCATAGATCGACCATTTGAAGCCGCGCTTGAAAACCTTGCCCCAGGTCCATGGCGCGGCGTCGAGCCGGATACGGGCGTTGCGGTCCCCATCGACGAAACGGTCGACGTGCTGGAACAGATCGGTCCACACAGTCTGCGGGCAGGCATATCCGCACCACGCGCGCCCGACCGCGCTGGTTACGAGGAACAGCCCGATCCCGGCCATGATCAGCAGGCCGGCCACGAAATAGAATTCGTGCGGCCAGATCTCGATGCCGAACATATAGAACCGCCGGTTCGCCATATCGACCAGCACCGCCTGATCGGGCGCGTAAGGACCGCGATCCCAGCGCAGCCATGGGGTCGCGTAATAGATGC
Source organism: Allopontixanthobacter sp. (assembly GCF_034376665.1). Taxonomy (NCBI): domain Bacteria; kingdom Pseudomonadati; phylum Pseudomonadota; class Alphaproteobacteria; order Sphingomonadales; family Erythrobacteraceae; genus Allopontixanthobacter; species Allopontixanthobacter sp. The sequence continues at coordinate 3,420 of NZ_JAXMJI010000111.1, forward strand.
CGAGCGTGACCAGCATGACGAACCATTTGAACCGGCGGAACGGTCCGTCGATCCGCTTGTTGTGGACCGCAGCACGCGCCTCGTAGAGCTTTTCTGGCCGCGCTTCGCCGCCCTGGTCGCCGGGGTTAGGCCCGGTGCTAAGGCTGTGCATCGACGTCGATCGCCGGATCCGCGGCAACCTCCACGAAATCTTCGCCCCCGCCGAGCGAGTGGACGTAGGCGGTCAGCATCCGGATCGTTACCGGATCGAGGCGACCTTCCCACTTGGGCATCACCCCCATGCGCGGATTCAGGATCTGGTTCCGCAAATCCTCACGGCTGCTGCCGCGGAGCCAAATTGCATCGTTGAGGCGCGGCGCGCCGAGTTCCCGGCTACCTTCTCCCGCCGCGCCATGGCAGGCGGCGCAATTGTCCGCGAAAGTCTGCGCACCGACCGGGTTCGCCTGCCCCTTGCCGCTGAGCGACAGGACATGCGTGATCAGCGCGTCCAGCTGCGCGGGTTCGAACGCCCCGGCAAACGGCGGCATCGTGCTGAACCGGGTTTCGTCGTCCCCCGCCTGGCGGATGCCGTGTACCAGCGTGAATTCGATCGCGCGCGGATCGCCGCCCCACAACCAGTCATCGTCGTTCAGATTGGGATAGCCGAGCCGCTGGCTGCCCGCTGCGCCGGACCCGTGGCATTGGCTGCAATTGACCTTGAACGCGGCCCTTCCGCCGGCAACCGCCTGGGCCATCAGTTCGCTGTCTTCGGGCAGCCGTTCGATCGGCGTGCGGGCGAGTGCTTCGCGCACGCTCACCTGCGCCAGGTCGGCTGCGGTCACTTCCTCTGCCAACTGCCCGCGGCTGGTCCAGCCGAGCACTCCCTTGGTCCCCTTGTTCACGAGCGGCCATGCGGGATAGGCAATGATGTAGCCGACCGAGAAAATGATTGTCAGGTAGAACGTCCACAGCCACCACCGCGGAAGCGGGGTGTTGAGTTCCTCGATCCCGTCCCATTCGTGACCGACGGTTTCGGTGCCGGTTGGCTCGTCGATGCGCCTATTGGCCATCCTGATCATCCTTGAAAATTGAGTGCGCAGCGGAATGGTTGTGGTGCTTCGCCCCAGGTCGGAACGGCCAGGCGCACAGCGTCAGAAATACGAACAGCATCGCGACCAGCCCGTAACTGTCGGCGAAATGCCGCAGGGTTTCGTATGCGGTCACCGGCCTTTCTCCTGCGCCAGTTCCTCCTGCGCCGCCGCGCTGCCGAAATCGACCAGTGTGCCGAGCATCTGGAGATAGGCCACCAGCGCATCCATTTCGGTAATGCGCGCCGGGTCACCGTCGAAATCGCGGACCTGGACCTTGGGGTAGCGCTCCTGGAATTCGGCCACATCGCCCGCCGCGTCGGGATCCGCCTGAAGCTGGATGTCACCCGCCGCCAGTTCGATGTCCCGGTCGGAATAAGGCACCCCGACCCGGCGCAACGCAGTCAGCTGAGCGGAAGCATCGGGAACCTCTAGTTCGGTTTCAGCTAGGAAACTGTATTGCGGCATCACGCTTTCCGGCACCACGCTCTGCGGATCGCGGAGGTGCTGTACGTGCCATTCATCCGAATAGCGGCCACCTGCCCGGGCGAGGTCCGGCCCAGTGCGCTTCGACCCCCATTGGAAGGGATGGTCATACATGCTTTCGGCGGCGAGGCTGTAATGGCCATAGCGTTCCACCTCGTCGCGGAAGGGGCGGATCATCTGGCTGTGGCAGGAATAGCAGCCTTCGCGCACATAGATGTCGCGCCCGGCCTGTTCCAGCGGAGTATAGGGGCGCATCCCCTCCACTTCCTCGATCGTATTGTCGATCCAGAACAGCGGCGCGATTTCTACGAGGCCGCCGATGGCGACGGTCACAAAGGTCGCCGCGGCCAGCAGCGTGATGTTGCGCTCCAGCTTCTTGTGGCCTGCAAATGGCTCTTTGACGGGATTGGTCATGGCTGCGCCCTCTATTCGGCCGGAACGGTGCTGGGGATGGGCTGGACGATCGGACGATCGGCATCCGGATCGTGGGGTGCGTCGGTCATCGGCGCTTCGTCGCGCAGATGGCCCGCCACGGTCATCCAGAAATTATACGCCATGATGACCCCGCCGCCGAGATACAGGAGGCCGCCAAACGCGCGCATGATGTACATCGGGTGGAGCGCGGCGACGGTGTCGGCAAAGCTGTTCACCAGATAGCCGTCCACGCCATATTCGCGCCACATCAGGCCCTGCGTGATCCCGGCGACCCACATGCTGGAGGCGTAGAAAACGATCCCGATGGTCGCCAGCCAGAAATGCCAGTTGATCATCCGCAGCGAATACATCCGTTCCCGCTTCCACAGGCGCGGCACCAGAAAATAGACGCAGGCAAAGGTGATCATGCCGTTCCAGCCAAGCGCGCCGGAATGCACATGGCCGATGGTCCAGTCGGTATAATGCGACAGGCTGTTGACGCTCTTGATCGACAGCATCGGCCCTTCGAAGGTGCTCATGCCGTAGAACGCCAGCGCCATCACCATCATCCGGATGATTGGATCGGTGCGGACCTTGTCCCACGCGCCGTTCAGCGTCATCAGCCCGTTGATCATGCCGCCCCAGCTGGGCATCCACAGCATGACGGAAAACACCATCCCCAGCGTCTGCGCCCAGTCGGGCAGCGCGGTGTAATGCAGATGGTGCGGTCCGGCCCAGATATAGAGGAAGATCAGCGACCAGAAGTGGATGATCGACAGGCGGTAACTATAGATCGGGCGGTTCGCCTGCTTGGGGACAAAGTAATACATCATCGCCAGGAAGCCCGCGGTCAGGAAGAAGCCCACCGCATTATGGCCGTACCACCACTGCGTCAGCGCGTCCTGCACCCCGGAAAAGGCGCTGTAGCTGCGCGAACCCAGAAAGCTGATCGGCACCGCCAGATTGTTGACGATATGCAGCATCGCGATCGTCAGGATGAAGGCGAGATAGAACCAGTTGGCGACATAGATATGCGGTTCGTGCCGACGCACCAGCGTACCGATGAAAACTACGGCATAGGCCACCCACACGATGGTCAGCCACAGATCGACATACCATTCCGGTTCGGCGTATTCCTTGGACTGGGTAATCCCCAGCAGGTACCCGCTGGCGGCCAGCACGATGAACATCTGGTAGCCCCAGAACACGAACCGGGCGAGGCTGGGAAACGCCAGCTGGGTCCGGCAAGTGCGCTGCACGACATAGAAACTCGTGGCGATCAGCGCGTTGCCGCCGAACGCGAAGATTACCGCGCTGGTATGCAGCGGCCTTACCCGGCCGAAATTCAGATAGGGTTCGAAGTTGAGCTGCGGAAAAGCAAGCTGCAAAGCGATGAACAGCCCGGCGAGGAAGCCGGCCATGCCCCAGAACATGGTCGCGATCACGCCCCAGCGGATGACATCGTCATCGTAGAGCGAGGGACCTTCGGGCATCCGGAAGAATCCTTGCGCCTTGCTCAGGGGATCAAAGCGCATGGCGCTCGTCACCATGAAGGCAAAGGCCACCACCGCGACAATCGTGGCATGCGCCGCGAAGCCCCAGTCGGCCGCTGTCGCAATGACGATTACCGACAGGAGGAATACCCCCAACCACAGGCCTGTGCGGCCAAGTGCAGCTTCCGCGCGCATTATAATCTCCGTCCGTTTGCGGTGCTCTATGGTGCACTGCGGGAGGCCGCTTTGATCCAGATCAAGAAGCTAAAAGATACCTAATGATGCAAAGGATCAACCGAGGGATCTCCAGGCTAAGCGCGCCGCACAGGTCTTATTTTTTCAAATATTATACCGCAATGCAGCGAATTTGTTGATCTGCGTCAATGATCCCCTGCGAGTGTGCCGTCAATAGCTGGCGCGCAACGCAAGAAACCTGGGCCATATGTGGTGGCCACTGCGTTGCCGGGAAAATGGAATGAAACTGCTGCATACTGTCTGTCTGTTCGCCTTGGGATCGCTTGCCGCATCGGGCACCGCGATGGCGCAGGACCGCGCCGGATCGGTCCAGGTCAAGGCGTTTGCCACCGCCGTATTGCCGGACGGGGAAATCACGAAATTCGAGACTGATCTTGTCGGTCTGCCGACGAACACCCAGACGAAAGCCAACGACAATGTCGTTCCCACGGTTGCAATCGAGTATTTCCTGACCAACAATTTTTCGGTCGAAACGATCTGCTGCTTGACCCAGCATGATGTCGATGGAACCACCGGGCTACCGGGCGCGGAGCTGGTTTCCGACGCGAAGCTCATTCCTGCGACATTCACCGCGAAATACCATTTCGACCTCGGCGCGATCAAACCCTATGTCGGGGCGGGCGCAGCTTATTTCATCTTCATCGATGAACAGCGCGGCGCGGCCACCATCCCCCTCGGCGTGACCGATTTCGATCTTTCGGACGAATTTGGCCTGGTTCTGCAGGCCGGTGCGGATTTGCCCCTCAACGACCGCGGTCTCAGCCTCAGCGTCGATGCGAAACGCTATTTCATCGATACGACCGCACGCTGGTTCGCCGGGGATACGGTTGCGATCCAGACCGAACACCGGCTCGATCCCTGGGTGCTCAGCGCGGGCCTGGCCTACCAGTTCTGACGCGTTTCAAAGCCATGATGCCGCGGCGGGCCTTGCGGCCCGCCTAGCTGGCGCGCTCGGCCAGTTCCTCCGGCCGAAGGACCGTTACTTCCCTTCGGCCGGAAATATCGATCAGTCCGTCGTTCTTCATTTTGGTGAACTGGCGGCTGACCGTTTCGATGGTGAGGCCGAGCACGTCGGCGATCTGTTGCCGGGACAGCGGCAGTTCGATCGTCTGCGGGCCGTCGGCCGGCACGAAACTGCAGGATGACGGGGCCAGGCGCTCCGTGGTTTCCAGCAGAAAACTGGCGAGTTTCTGTTCCGCATTCATCCGCCCGAGCAGCAGCATCCAGCGCCGGGTCCGGTCGAGTTCCGTCAGCGTACGTTCGAGCAGCTTATGCGACAGTTTCGGATGTTCGCGCGCGAAGCGGTCGAAATCGCTGCGCTGGAACACACACACCTGCGCTTCCGTCAGCGCTTCGACCCCGTAGGGTGTGGTCAGGCCGAACGGTCGGCCGAGAAAATCGGATGCATAGACCAGCCCCAGGATCTGCTCTTTTCCGTCCGCAGTCTGGGTCGAAAGTTTCAGCACGCCCTCGATGACATTCGCCACCAGCACGGCATCGTCGCCTTCCCAGAGCAGCTGCTCCCCCTGCGCAATTGTCTTGCGGCGTCCGATGGCGTTGAGCAGACGGATCTCCTCATCGTCGAGATCGGCACAGATGGCACGATTGCGGACAGTGCAGGCCTGACAGAAATTGAGGGCAGGGTCGCTTTGGGAAGCTTGCATTGGTGGTAATTAGATGGATTGGCACCTTTTGCCAAGCATGACGGAACTCCCGCTCTGTCGTGCGGCGGCGCTGGCGAGCGCAGTGCCGCAAGTGCGGCTTGTGGAGGACACATCCGCAGGTCGGCCAGTCTTGACCTGCAACCTGTTTCTGCCGCACGCTGCGTCCGCACACCGCAACGTCGGTGGCGCGAATACTTTGGGTGGGGGAAACGGGATGGGCAAGATCAGGATAATAGCTGCAGTCGGTGCGGCCGTCGCGCTTCTCGGAGCAGGCGGATACTGGCTTTCCCGGCCTGCGGTGATCGACCCAGAGGAAGTCGCCGAGGCCGAAGCGGCCATTGCGCTGACCGAATATCCCGAGACTGTCCTGTGGGGCGATACCCATCTGCACACCGACAATTCGATCGACGCGTTTGGTTTCGGTGTGCGCCTCGGGCCTGAAGACGCGCTGAAATTTGCGCGGGGCGACGAAGTCACCTCGACCACCGGGATCAAGGCGAAACTTGCCCGTCCGCTCGATTTCCTCGTGATCGCCGATCACAGCGACGGGCTGGGGGTGATGCGGCGAATCTACGATGCTCCGCGTATCGCCATTCGCGACGAAACGCTGCGCCGCTGGTACGACATGATGCACGAATCCCCCCAGCAATCCGCGCGCGCCACAGCGGAACTGATCTCCGCCGCCGGGGCGGGGACGCTGCCGGAAGCCATGATGGATCCGGACCGGCGCGAAGAGACCACCAGCGATATCTGGAACGACCAGCTGCGGGTGCTCGACCGCTATTACCGGCCCGGTAAATTTACCCCGCTGGCCGGGTTCGAATACACCTATCAGCCCGACGGCAACAATCTCCACCGGGTGGTCATGTTCCGCGACGGAATCGAGCGGACTTCGAAAGTCCTGCCCTATCCCGGACTGACCGAAGAAGTGGACGGGCTGTTCGATTACATGGATGCCTATGAACGCGCGACCGGCGGCAGGGTGCTCGCCATTCCGCACAATTCCAACCTCTCCAACGGGTTGATGTTCGAACTGACGGACGCCAGCGGAGGGCCGATGTCGGCCGAATACGCCCGCCGCCGTGCCCTGCGCGAACCCGTGGTGGAAGCGACTCAGATCAAGGGCGACAGCGAAACGCATCCGTTCCTTTCGCCCAACGACGAGTTCGCGGATTTCGGCAGGAAGGGCTGGGATATCGGTAATCTGACGCTGTCGCGGGCCAAGGCCGATCCGATGTTCGCCGGCGAATACCTCCGAGAAGCCCTGAAGCGCGGCCTGTCGATCGAACAGCGAACCGGAGTTAACCCGTATAAATTCGGGATGATCGGTTCGACCGACAGCCACACCTCGCTCGCCACCGGGGACGAGGACAATTTCTTCGGCAAGCACACCGGCAACGAACCGAGCGGAGTGCGCGCCAACGCGCCGCAGAACCTGGGGACGCAGGTTGGCCGCTTCGGCTGGAACTATCTCGCGGGCGGCTATGCGGCGGTCTGGGCGCGGGCCAATACGCGGGCGGAGATTTTCGACGCGATGATGCGGCGCGAGGTCTATGCCACCACCGGGCCGCGCATGGTGGTGCGGTTTTTCGGCGGGTTCGATTTCGCCGACAACGCGTTCGAGGGGGATTGGGTTCGCGCAGGCTACCGGAACGGCGTTCCGATGGGGGGCGAACTGGCGGACAGCGGCAAGGCGCCGCAGTTCCTGGTGTCCGCGCTGAAGGACCCGGACGGCGCCCATCTCGACCGGGTGCAGATCATCAAGGGGTGGACCGAGGCGGACGGGACCGCGCGGGAGAAAATCTACGATGTCGCGTGGTCCGACAGTGACAAGCGCCGCCGGGCAAATGGCAGGGTTCCGGCGGTCGGCGATACGGTGGACCGCAAGACGGCGCGCTACACCAATTCCATTGGCGCGGCCGAATTGCGCACGGTCTGGACCGATCCCGATTACCGAGCGGGCCAGCGGGCGTTCTACTATGTCCGGGTGCTGGAAATCCCGACCCCGCGCTGGCCCTTGTTCGACGCTTTGCGGTTCGACATGACCCTGTCGCCGGAAGCCATGAACGACGCTGTGGCGCAGGAACGGGCCTATAGCTCGCCCATCTGGATCGGACCTGCCGCCTGATGCCCCTGCTCGGCTGGACCCGCGAGCCGATCGTACATTTTCTGGCTGCGGCGACGGCGCTGTTCCTCTATTTTGCATGGGTGGGCGAACCGGCCGATCCGGCCAGCCGGACCATCACGGTCACGCGCGAAGACCGCGCGGCGATGGCCCTGCAATGGGAACGCACCATGCAGCGCCCGCCGACCGATGCCGAACTGGATACATTGGTGGAGATTTTCCTGCGGGAGGAAGTGCTTTACCGCGAGGCGATCCGCCTTGGTCTCGACCGTGACGATACTGTGGTGCGAAAACGTCTCGCCAACAAGATGGACTATCTTGCCGCCAGCATGGCCGAAACGTCAGCCGTGCCGGATGCGGCTCTGGCTGATTGGCTGCAGCAGCACCCCGAACGCTTTGCACCCGATGTGCGCTACAGTTTCGACCAGATGTATTTTACGGAGCGCGCCGCGGCGGCAGTAGCGCTGGCAGACGGCGCGGCGGAGGGCGAGGCGATTTCACTGCCACCGGCTTTCGACAACGCATCCCGCATTGAGGTGGAGGGCCGGCTCGGTCGCGCGTTCACCGGCGCGCTCGACACTCTGGAACCGGGCAGCGCATGGGCGGGTCCGGTCGCGTCGGGCTTCGGCTGGCACCTGGTCCGCCTCCGCACCCGCGCGGTTGGCGAGGCACCCGCGCTGGCCGACATCCGCACGGAAGTGGAGGCAGACTGGCGCAGCAGCACGGAAGCGCAGCGCAAGAAGGACGCCTATGAATTGCTGCGCAGCGCCTACCGGGTGACGGTGCAGAAATGAAACTGCTCGCCGCGCTGCTGGCGATGCTGCTGTGGCTGCCCGGCGCGGCCCGCGCCGATGAATTGCGGCCCGGCTATCTCGAAATGAGCGAGCAGCGCGACGGGGACTGGCGGATCGTCTGGAAACTCCCCCTCGCCCAGCCGCCCGCCGGGGCAATTCCGGTGCCGATCCTGCCGCAATCCTGCAGGTACCGGGAGGAACCGAAGCAGGGCTTCGTCGGCGGGGCGATACTCGGCAGCGGCGAAGCAATTTGTACCCGCAGCCTCGCGGGAGGGACGATCGCGGTGCCTGTGCTGGCGGGCCCCGGCGACACGCTCGTCCGGCTCGCGCCGCTGGATCAGCCGGTCCAGGTTCACCGGCTGACTGCCGCACAGCCCACAGCCACGATTACCGGCCCGGCCAGTACCTGGCAGGTCCTGCAGAGCTATTTCGTGATCGGGGTGGAACATATCCTCGCCGGGTGGGACCATCTGCTGTTCGTCATCGCGCTGGTCCTGCTGCTGCGCCGTCCCCGTGCGGTAGTGATCGCGGCGACAGCCTTCACGCTGGCGCATTCGGTAACCCTGGCCGCGGCGGCGCTGGGCTTCGTGTCGATGCCGCAGAAACCGGTCGAGGCGCTGATCGCGCTGTCGATCGTGTTCATGGCGGCGGAAATCCTGCGGAAGCCCGGCACAACGCCGAGCCTCACGCTGCGCTTCCCATGGGTGATCGCGCTGCTGTTCGGGCTGATCCACGGCTTCGGCTTCGCAGGCGCGCTGAGTGCGATCGGTCTGCCGCCGGGGGATATTGTCCCGGCGTTGCTGGCGTTCAATCTGGGCGTGGAAGCCGGGCAGATCCTTGTGGTCTTTGCCGTGCTGGCAGCGCTTGCAGCAATCCGCAAGCTGTCGCAGCCCGTATTGCAGACCGGCATCCGGCTGGCATCCTACGGCATCGGGATCACCGGCGCGTATTGGCTGCTCGACCGTATCCTGGTCTGAAGATCAGCCCACATCCTCGATCCGTGCGAGGACACGCCCCTCGCAGGTAACCGTGATGGCGCTGTAGCGCGGTGCGGCGGCAGGCCCGGTATAGGTCACTTCACTTGTGTCGAGCACCTGGGCAACCATCCCATCCGGCGGGGTCGCCAAAAGGCGCAGTTCGAAGGACGGAACCGCCGATCGGTCGAGCCTGCCCGCCTCCCATGCAAAGGTATAGGCGGGCGTGGGCATGGTGACCCGCCCGGTCACCGTCAGCTGGTTACGATCCGGATTGCCCGGCACCGAGGCAACATTCGCAGCCCAGCCCTCGCTTTCCAGGACACGGCAATTGTCTGCCGGTTCGTCCGAGACCGTTGTGCACCCGCCGAGAGCGAGCGCACCTGCGACGGCAAGAAATGCGAATTGTTGCACAGGCGTAATCCTTTGACCTAGTTTGGCTTCGGTGCCTCGGTTGGCGGTGAAGGATCGTCAGCGAACGTTACAATGTAAAGCCCTATATGCCCGCCCGCGCCGGAATGGCGGCGGCGACCCGCTGCATGGCGACGGCCGCGATCAGGAATGACAAGGCGGCAAACAGCATCGTCCAGATCGGTTCGCCCGGGAAAAACAGCTTCATGATCGATCCCATGATGGTTGCCACCAGCAATTGCGGCACCACGATAAAGATGTTGAACAGCCCCATGTAGATGCCGAGTTTGCGCTGCGGCAGGTTCGACGCGAGAATGGCGTAAGGCATGGCGAGGATCGAGGCCCATGCAATCCCGATCCCGATCTCGCACAGGATCAGCGCATAGGCATCGCGCAGCACAAAAAAGCCGAGGAATCCCAGCGCGCCCAGCACCAGGCAGATCGAATGGGTCGTCACCTGCCCGTACCTTCGCGACAGCACCGGAAGCAGCGCCAGGGCAGCGATGGCGGCGACACCGTTATAGACGGTGAACAGCACATTCACCCAATTGGCGCCTTCATTATAGGCCGCACTGGCGGTGTCGGTGCTGCCGAATACATATTGTGTGACCACCGGCGTGGTGTTGATCCACATGATGAACAGCGCGGACCAGCTGAAGAACTGTACTACCGCAAGGCGCTTCATGACCTCCGGCATACCCGAGAAGTCGCCGACGATGGAGGACAGCATATTCGCGGTCTTCCCCTGCTTCGACAGGCTGATCGCAAAGGCGCTGAGCAATCCGTAAACCGCCAGCAGGCCGCCCAGCAGGAACACTTCCTTCTCCAGCGACAACGGATCGACCGCCGCCGCGACGATGACCCCGAGCGCGACCCAGATCATGGCGGAAACGTATGTCTTGTCCGCGAGCGCGCGGGCCGCTGCGCCTTCGTCGACCAGCGCCGGACCTGCAAAGGAAGCCACCTCTTCCGGGCTGTACTCCGTGGTTGAAATGACCGTCCAGAACACGGCACAGAACAGCGCAATCGCGCCGAACCAGAAGCTGAATTTCACAGTGTCGGGCAGCTCGCCGGGGGCGGCAAGGTTCGAGACTCCCAACTGTTCAAGGAAGAAGGGGAAGATCGACCCGACAACCGCGCCGGTCCCGATGAAGGCGGTCTGTACCGCGTAGCCTGCGCTGTGCTGGTCGGTCCCCAGCATATCGCCGACAAATGCACGAAACGGCTCCATCGAGATGTTGAGCGAGGCGTCGAGCATCCACAGCATGACGGCGGCAAACACCAGCGGGGCGGCGATCAGCGGTGCCAGCGGCATCGCCAGCAGTGCCGCCGCGGCGAGCAGCGCGCCGACCAGGAAATAGGGACGGCGGCGACCGAAACGGGTCCAGGTCCGGTCCGAAAAATGACCGACAATCGGCTGCACGATGAGCCCGGTCAGGGGTGCGGCGGCCCACAGCCACGGAAGATCGTCCATGCTGGCCCCGAGCGTCTGGAAGACGCGGCTCATGTTCGCATTCTGCAGCGCGAAGCCGATCTGGATCCCGAAAAAGCCGAAGCTGATGTTCCACAGGCCCCAGAAACTCTGCCGTGGCTTGGCGCGCAGTTGATCCATCTTCAGACCCCTTCCCATGTCGCTGGCGGACTTGCGCCGCCTTCAAGCGTGCACGGCTGGCACGGCCGAGGGCCCGCGACAAGCTGCATACGAATGTGATGGGTTCATTTGCGTCTGCAGATTGCCTTCAGACTGACCCGCAAGTGCTCTCCCGGACAATCAGCTGGGCAGGCAAAGTCCGGTCGGGCAGCGGCGCATTTTCGATCCGGGCCAGCAGCGTATCAACCAGCAGCGCGCCCGCGTTCTTGGTATCCTGCATCAGGGTGGTAAGCGGCGGCCTCGTGACGCTCGCGGTCGAGATATCGTCGAAGCCGACGACTGCAACGTCATCCGGAACCGCCAGTCCTGCCTCCGCCAAGGCGCGGAGCGCACCGATCGCGATCAGGTCGCTGCCGGCGAACAAGCCGTCGAAGGATACGCCGCGGGCCAGCAAAGACCGCGCGGCGCGGTAGCCTTCTTCCTCGGTCGTCAGCGCGTCCAGCCGCAGCCGTTCGTCGAAGCCTAGCCCCGCCCGGTCCAGCGCATCGCGCAGCCCGCGATAGCGGTCGGCAAATTCGGGATAATGTTCGTCCGCCTGGCCCAGAAATGCGATCGCCCTTCGTCCCAGACCCAGCAGATGTTCGCCCGCCATTCTGCCGGCACCGAAATTGTCCGATCCGACGGTGGCACCGATATTGTCGTCCCCCACCGAACCCCAGCGGACGAAATGCGTCCCCTGCCGGACCAATTGTTCCAGCCGGCTTTCGTAAAGCGAATAGTCCCCGTAACCCAGCAGGATCAGCCCGTCGGCGCGGTGGCTGTCCTGATAGCGGACGTGCCAATCGTCCTCCATCCGCTGGAACGAAATCAGCAGGTCCAGCCCGCACGATGCACAGTGGCGGGTGATCGAACCGAGCATCGCCAGGAAGAACGGATTGATCATGCTTTCGTCAGGCGTGGGATCTTCGAACAATAGCAGGGCCAGCGTGTTCGATCGCTGGGAGCGCAGGGACGAGGCATTCTTGTCGACGGTGTAATTGAGATCGCGCGCGATGTGCTCGATCTTCTCGCGCGTGGCCGCGCTGACCGATCGGTCCCCCCGCAAGGCGCGGCTGACAGTTGGCTGGGAAACGCCCGCCAGATAGGCAATGTCAAAACTTGTCGGTTTACCGGTGGGTGTTCGACCCATTTTTTGCTCCCGAAGCGGAGTTAGCACAGATTTATTTTGCGGGCGAAAGCTATCTTGCACGGGGAACTACACCTCTCCGTGTGATGCATTTGCGTGACACCTCATCATGCTGCGCTGCACAAACATACGTATGCTGGCTATCGCTGCCCAATTCTTACCTCCTAAAGCAGAGTTGAAAAGCAGCTGCCCGTGGGCCGCGCTGGCTTTCCAATGAGAACAATCGAGCCGTTGGCAACACGGCGGGACTGGGAGACGACGACGTGGTAAGACGTAATTTTCTGACGAACGGAATCAGTGGATCCGCCATGGCGCTGGCGCTGGTCGGCGGCTTTGGATCAACCGCCGCGCTGGCGCAGGACGCCCCCGAACCGGTCGCGAGCGAAGCCGAAGCGGAGGACGAAGGCGAAGCTGAACAGGACGGCGTAATCGTCGTTTCCGGTTTCCGCCAGTCGCTGGAAACTGCCATCAATCTGAAACGCTCCAGTCCGGTCATCGCAGAGGCGTTTTCCTCAGAAGACATCGGCAAGCTGCCCGATGTGTCGATCGCAGAAACACTTGGTCGCCTGCCCGGTCTCGCCGTTCAGCGCGTCGATGGCCGCGCGCAAAGCCTGTCGATTCGCGGCCTTGGCCCCGATTACTCGACATCGCTCCTCAATGGGCGCGAGCTCGTTTCGTCGGGCGACAATCGCGGCGTAGAATATGATCAATATCCTTCCGAATTGATCGACCAGGGCATAGTATACAAGACACCCTTCGCCGGCCTGATCGGCCAGGGCCTGGCCGGAACCGTCGATCTGCGCACCATCCGCCCGCTTTCCAAATCGGACCGGATCCTTGCAGTCAGCGGACGTATGGAGTTCAACGAAGACGGTTCGCTGAACCCCGATGTTGACGGTTGGGGTTACCGGGCAACCGGGACCTATGTCGATCAGTTCGCTGACGATACCCTGGGTGTCGCGGTCGGCGTGGCGTATCAGTCTTCTCCAAGCCAAGTTGAGCGGTTCAATGCCTGGGGATACCCGGATGATGCTGGATTTGCAGTACTCGGCGGAATGAAGCCCTTTGCACGTTCGGTCGATCTTGACCGTCTGGGTGCGTTCGGAACTATCGAGTGGGAACCGAGCCCCGAATGGAATACCTCAATCGACGTGTTCTACGCCGATTACCGTGAACGTATTCCGCAGCGCGGCATCGAATTCCCGTTCAACCCGGGCTGGGGTGCCGGCACCGAAATCACCGCGAACAGCGGTGGCGATTTCCCCGATAGCGTAACATTGACCGGCGTGCGCCCGGTTGTTCGCAACGATTTCGATCTCCGTGATACGACCACTTTCGCCGGAGGGTGGAACACCAAATATGAAAATGACGATGTTATCCTGACGCTGGATGTTTCTTATTCCAATTCGGATCGCCGCCTGCAGCAGATCGAAACCTATTCAGGCCTTGGCTTTGGCGCCGCAGGGACGCTGCCATCGGACACGGTCACATACACGCGCAATTCGAGTGGTTTTCCTTACAGCTTTACCAATACCATCAATTATGCCGACACCAGCCTGATCAGCCTGACCGACCCACGTGGCTGGGGCGGCGGGCGCAATATCGTCCAGACCGGTTTTATCAACGACACTGAAACCGAAGATGAATTGTTTACCGTCCGCGGCGAAGTGATTGGTATAGTTGAATCCGGGTTGATCGATCAACTGGTTGCCGGATTTGCTTACAATGATCGTTCCAAGGCGCGTAACATCACGCAGAACTTCCTCAGCCTGGCTGGTGGAACTTCAACCAATCCCAATGATCCGGGTGCGATACTTTCGGCACCGATTCCAACGAATGCCCTTTTCGAACCAACAACCGCGCTGGGCTTCCTGGGCTTTGGCCCGCAAGTGGCCTATGATCCCTTCGCTCTGCTGAATGGCGGCACATATGTGCTGACAGACATTCAGAGCTCGGACCTTCCCTTCCCGGGCGACTGGGTTGTGAACGAGAAGGTCTATACCGGCTATCTGCGTGCTGATCTGGCATCGGATCTGGGCGGCGTGCCGATGACCGGTAATGCCGGTGTCCAGTTGGTATTCACAGATCAATCGTCAAGCGGCTTCGACTCACCCGGCGGTATTAATGCAGTACTGACCCCGGTCACTGCAGGCGACAAATACGCGCATGTTCTGCCGAGCGTGAACCTGACCTTTGAAATCGCAGACGATATGAAGCTGCGCCTGAGCGCTGCCCGCACACTCGCCCGCCCGCGCATGGACCAGCTCAACGCATCGTCCAATGCGTCGATCAGCGCGTTGCCCCAAGGGGCACTAAACTCGATCTTCTCTGCAAGTGGCGGCAATCCTCAATTGCGCCCCTATGTGGCTGATGGCATCGATGCCTCTTACGAATGGTATTTTGCTGACGGCAAAGGCTATCTGGCGGTCGCCAGTTATTACAAATGGCTGGACGACTTCGTTAACCCGAGCTCTTCGGTAATCCGCGACTTCGCCTATCTTTTACCAACGCTGAGCGCAGCGCAGCGGGCAATCGTCGATGCAACCACGACGCTGGGCTTCGCAAGCGCACCGGATAATGGCGCAGATGGGCACATCTTCGGTGTCGAGGCCAGCTTGCTGCTGCCATTTGAAGTGATGGCGCCTTCTCTGGAAGGTTTAGGTTTTCAGACCAGCGTATCTTACACAGACAGCGAACTAACCGTTACTCCGCTTCAGGGTGATTCATTTGATGTGGCGGTTCCCGGCCTATCCAAATGGGTGGTAAACTCGACAGCATTCTTCGAGAAATCCGGTTTCGAGGCACGCCTAAGCCACCGCTTCCGTACATCCTTCCTGGCGGAGTTCATCGGTATCTCGGCCTCGCGTAATTTCCGCGAGACATATTCCGAATCGATCTTCGATGCGCAGATTGGTTACCGTTTCGAAGACGGCTCCTCGCTGGAAGGTCTGTCGGTCACGCTGCAGGCGCTCAACCTGAGCGATGAACCCTTCGTAAGCTTCCAGAACGGCGACCGGGATCAGATCATCGACTACGAACGGTATGGCCGCACCTATCTGGTGGGGGCCGCGTACCGCTTCTGATATCGACAGTAGGGCGGGGCGATGGTCAACAGGGTCAATCGCCCCGCCCCTGCCGTTTTGCAGAAGCATCTGTCTCCGGGTGTGACTATGAAGGCTACTATTTCACGCGGCGCCGACTGAAGGATTAGGGGCTGAAGAATTAGGGGCGGAAAGGTTACGGGAAGATGGACCAGAAGCTCATGCGATATTTGATCGTCGGCGGCGGCACAGCAGGCTGGATGGCAGCCGCCGCGCTCGCCCGCTTCACGCCGCCGGGAACCGTGATCGAATTGGTCGAGAGTGAGGCGATCGGCACGATCGGCGTGGGCGAGGCGACAATTCCGCAGATCCACCTTTTCAACGGTGCGCTGGACATCGACGAAGCGGATTTCCTGCGCGAGACCAAGGCCAGTTTCAAGCTGGGTATTGAGTTCGATGGCTGGCTGCGAGACGGCGAGGCATACATGCACGCCTTCGGCAATATCGGCCGCAGTGCGGGGATGCTTCCATTCCAGCATTACTGGTTGCGGGCGCAGAAGCTAGGCTTTGCGAAACCGCTGCAGCGCTATTCGCTGAACGAATTGGCGGCCCGCACCATGCATATGCGGATTGGCCGCCGCACACCGCAATCGCCCGAACTGCCCTACGCCTATCATTTCGATGCCGGGCTCTATGCCGCATTCCTGCGCC
>NZ_JAXMJI010000112.1:0-18111 GCF_034376665.1 Allopontixanthobacter sp.
GCAGGAACTCGCCTTCACCATTGCCGACGGCAAGGAATATGTGAAATCGGCAATGGCCACCGGGCTGGATATCGACGCTTTCGCCGGGCGGCTGTCGTTCTTCTTCGGCATCGGCATGAATTTCTTCATGGAAATCGCCAAGCTGCGCGCCGCGCGCACGCTTTGGTACAAGGTGATGGACGATCTGGGCGCGAAGTCCGAACGTTCCAAGATGCTGCGCACCCATTGCCAGACATCCGGCGTGTCGCTGCAGGAACAGGACCCCTACAACAATGTCATCCGCACCACGGTAGAGGCGATGGCGGCGACGCTGGGCGGCACGCAGTCGCTCCACACCAACGCGCTGGACGAAGCGATCGCTCTGCCGACCGATTTCAGCGCCCGCATCGCGCGCAACACGCAGCTGGTGCTGCAGGAAGAAGCCGGGATTACCAAGGTCGTCGATCCCCTGGGCGGCAGCTATTATATCGAGGCACTGACCGCGAAGCTGGTCGAGGAAGCCGAAGCGCTGATGGCCGAAGTGGACGCGGCGGGCGGCATGACCAAGGCGGTTGCGTCCGGCATGCCGAAACAGCGGATCGAGGAAGCCGCCGCCGCCAAGCAGACCCGCGTAGATCGCGGCGAGGACGTGATCATCGGGGTCAACAAATACCGCCTCCACACCGAAGATTCGATGGACACGCTCGACATCGACAACCACGCCGTCCGCAAGGGCCAGATCGCCCGGCTGGAGAAAAACCGCGCTGGCCGTGACGAGGCCGCGTGTCAGGCGGCGCTGAAGGCGCTGACCGAAGCATGCAGAAATCCTCCCCGATCCGGGGAGGGGGACCAGCCGCAGGCAGGGGGAGGGGCACATTCCACGAGCGTAGTCCGTGTGGGGCGTGCCCCTCCGTCATCCGCTGGCGCAGATGCCACCTACCCGGGCCGGGGAGGATTGGAAAACAACCTCCTTGCCCTTGCGGTTGAGGCTGCCCGCCAGCGCGCTACTTTGGGCGAGATTTCCACCGCGATGGAGGAGGTTTTCGGCCGCTACGACACGGTGCCGACCCCGGTGAAGGGCGTTTACAAGACTGCCTATGAATTCGACCAGCGCTGGGCCCAGGTGCTTGACGGAGTTAACGCGGTGGAACGCCGCCTAGGCCGCAAACCGAAGATCATGGTCGCCAAGATGGGCCAGGACGGTCACGACCGCGGCGCGAATGTGATCGCCAGTGCCTTCACCGATATGGGCTTCGAGGTGGTTTCCGGACCCCTGTTCCAGACCCCCGAGGAAACCGCCGCGATGGCGTTGGAGAAGGATGTCGATGCCATCGGCGCCAGCAGCCTTGCCGCCGGGCACAAGACGCTCATCCCCGAACTGGTCCGCTTGGTTAAGGAAGCGGGCCGCGCCGATATCAAGGTCGTCGCGGGAGGCGTGATCCCGCCGCAGGATTACGAATTCCTGCGCGAAGCCGGGGTGCAGGGTATCTACGGCCCGGGCAGCAATGTGGTGGAGTGCGGCGCGGATATGTTGCGGCTTCTGGGGCACAACATGCCACCCGCCGTGGATGATCTGGAGGCGGCGGAATGACCCATCCTTTCGTCATTGCGAGGAGCCGCAGGCGACGCGGCAATCCACGGCGCTGGTCCATGGTTTGCTTCGCTACGCTCGCAATGACGAGGGAGGGAGCGGAGTGACACGTCTTGTCTTGATTGGAACTCTAGTCCTCTCGGTTATTCTTTTTGGGATCGGCTATGCGATTGAGTTTATCGTCACAATTTTCGCAATGGCATTCGATCTGCCTGGTCCATATTCAGATGACCCAGTTGCATGGGTCTGGTTTGGTGTGAGTCTCATTTTGGTGCTCATCATTTCATTCCTATTCTGTCGATGGTTCGCAAAGAGCATCGAAAAAAAGTTTGAAGCCGAAAGCACATTCAAATGACCGAACCCCGCACCGACTGGACCCGCACCGAAATCGCGGCGCTCTTCGACCTTCCGTTCACCGAACTGTTGTTCCAGGCGGCCACCGTCCACCGCGAGAACCATCCGCCAGAACAAATTCAACTCTGCACCCTGCTCAGCATCAAGACCGGCGGTTGCCCGGAAGATTGCGGCTATTGCAGCCAGTCTGTGAAGGCAGACAGCGGGGTCGAGGCGACCAAGCTGATGGATGTGCAGGCAGTATTGCAATCCGCCGCGCAGGCGAAGGACCATGGCAGCCAGCGGTTCTGCATGGGCGCAGCGTGGCGCAATCCCAAGGACCGCGACATGCCTGCGATCGTCGAGATTGTGAAGGGCGTGCGCGGCATGGGCCTCGAAACCTGCATGACGCTGGGGATGCTGACCCCGAAACAGGCGGGGATGCTGGCGGAGGCGGGCCTCGATTATTACAACCACAATATCGACAGCAGCCCCGAATATTACGAGCGCGTCATCACCACGCGAACGATGGACGAACGGCTCGATACGCTGGCGAACGTCCGCGCTTCCGGCATCAATGTGTGCAGCGGCGGGATTGTCGGCATGGGCGAAACGCGGGAAGACCGGGTGGGCTTCATCCACACGCTCGCCACGCTGCCGCAGCATCCCGAAAGCGTGCCGGTCAACGCGCTAGTCCCGGTCAAGGGCACCGTGCTGGGCGATATGCTGGCCGATACGCCGATGGCCAAGATCGACGATATCGAATTCGTCCGCACCGTCGCGGTGGCGCGGATCACCATGCCGCTGAGCATGGTGCGGCTGTCTGCCGGGCGCGAAAGCATGTCCGATGCGGCGCAGGCGCTGTGCTTCATGGCGGGCGCGAATTCGATCTTCACCGGCGACAAATTGCTGACCGCCCCCAATGCGGGCGATGACAGCGACGCGGCCTTGTTTGCGCGGCTCGGCCTGACTGCGCTGCAGGGCGAGGAACCGCTGCGCGCCTGCAAAGTGATGGAACCGGCAGAGTGACTGCTCGCCTCTCCGCCGCCGATCGCTTGCTTTGTTTCACCGCAGATTCGACCGGCTTTGCAATGCAGCGGAAGGGGACTGCGCAATGATCGCCTTGCTGCCTTTACTCCTGCTGGCGGGAGAACCCGAGACCGACTGCGACAATCCGATCATGCAGGCGGAAATGAACTTTTGCGCTTATCAGGATTCCGAGGCTGCCGACGCGGAATTGAATGCGCAGTGGCAGCTGACCGCAGCGACCATGAAGCTGCGCGATGAGAATCTCGACCTCACACACGACAATCGTGAAGGATTTTTCGATACCCTCTTGAAGGCGCAGCGCGCGTGGATCGCCTATCGCGATGCACATTGTATGAGCGAAGGCTATTTCGCGCGCGGCGGAAGCATGGAGCCGATGCTTTTCAGTCGATGCCTCACACGTCTGACGATCGAGCGTACCGAAAAACTCAGACAACTGGCGAAAGATTACGAAGAGATTCTGCCTTGACGATCAAGCGCACCGAACAACTGACCGAATTGGTGGGAAATTACTGATGTTCAAGAAAATCCTTATCGCCAACCGCGGCGAAATTGCCTGCCGGGTTATCAAGACCGCGCGCCGGATGGGGATTGCCACCGTGGCGGTCTATTCCGATGCGGACGCCCGCGCCCCATTCGTCAGGATGGCCGACGAAGCGGTCAATATCGGGCCATCCGCCGCGTCGGAAAGCTATCTGGTCGCGGAAAAGATCATCGCCGCCTGCAAGCAGACCGGGGCCGAGGCAGTTCATCCGGGCTATGGTTTCCTGTCCGAACGGACCAGCTTTGCCGAGGCGCTGGCGAAGGAAGGGATCGAATTTATCGGCCCGCCGGTGAACGCTATTGCCGCCATGGGCGACAAGATCGAAAGCAAGAAACTGGCGCTGGAAGCGGGCGTCAACGTGGTTCCCGGCTTCGTCGGCGAAATCGATGATACCGAGCACGCGGTGCGGATTTCGGAAGAAATCGGCTATCCGGTGATGATGAAGGCCAGTGCCGGCGGCGGCGGCAAGGGTATGCGGCTCGCTTATAGCGAACAGGACGTGCGCGAAGGGTTCGAAGCGACCAAGCGCGAAGGGCTCAATTCCTTTGGCGATGACCGTGTATTCATCGAGAAATTTATCCTCAATCCCCGCCATATCGAAATCCAGATCCTGGGCGATAAGCACGGCAATATTCTCTACCTCAATGAACGCGAATGCAGCATCCAGCGCCGCCACCAGAAAGTGGTGGAGGAAGCCCCGTCGCCCTTCGTCACGCCCAAGATGCGCAAGGCGATGGGTGAGCAATGCGTCGCGCTGGCGGCGGCGGTTGGCTATTACAGCGCGGGCACGGTCGAGCTGATTGTCAGCGGCGCGGACCCGAGCGGGGAGAGTTTCTACTTCCTGGAAATGAACACCCGCCTGCAGGTCGAACATCCGGTGACCGAGGCAATCACCGGGGTCGATCTGGTCGAACAGATGATCCGCGTTGCCGCCGGTGAGAAGCTGGAAATGACGCAGGACGATGTGACTATCGACGGCTGGGCCATCGAAAACCGCGTCTATGCCGAAGATCCCTATCGCGGGTTCCTGCCCAGCACCGGGCGGCTGGTGCATTATGAACCGCCTGTCGAACCCTGGGCTGATGACGGGGACGCGAACGGACGGCGCGGGGTGGACGGAGTTCGCGTGGATGACGGGGTGTTCGAAGGCGGCGAAGTCAGCATGTTCTACGATCCGATGATCGCCAAGCTGGTGACCTGGGGCGAAACGCGGGGCGAAGCCGCCGACTTGCAGATCCAGGCGCTCGATGCGTTCCGGATCGAAGGGCTGGGGCACAATGTCGATTTCCTCAGCGCAATCATGCAGCATCCGCGTTTCCGCTCCGGCGAACTCACCACCGGTTTCATAGCCGAGGAATATCCGGACGGGTTCGAAGGCGCGGCGACGTCGGACCACCTCAAGCGCGCACTAGCCGCGATTGCCGGCGTGATCGCGACCGCCGACGCCGACCGCGCCCAGCGAATCGATCAGCGCCTGAATGGCCGCACCGCGCCTCCGGGCGACTGGGTGGTTACGCTGGACGGGCGCGATTACGCGGTCAGTCTGGAGGAAGACGGCATTACCGTCGACGGCGCCCAGATCGAGCTCGAAATGGAATATACGCCGGGCGACGTGATAGTGGATGTCGAGGTGGATGATGATCCGCTGACGATCCAGCTAAAGCCGACCCGCACCGGCTATGCGATTACCACGCGCGGCGCGAAGCATGTGCTGCGCATTCTGCCAGCCCATATTGCGCATCTGGCCAGCCACATGATCGAGAAGATCCCGCCCGATCTGTCGAAGTTCCTGATCTGCCCGATGCCCGGCCTGCTGATGAAACTGCATGTCGGGGAAGGCGAGGACGTTCAGCCCGGACAGCCACTTGCGACTGTCGAGGCGATGAAGATGGAAAACATCCTGCGCGCAGAAAAAGCCGGTGTCGTCGCAAAAATCAACGCGGCGCAAGGCGACAGCCTCGCGGTAGATGCAGTTATTCTGGAGCTGGAATAGGCGACGCTAACTCGCGTCAGCAAAATCCATGGACATGATCGTATTGCCCTTGGTTATCCTGGCGATCTTGAAATGCCACCGGGTCAGGTAATTTTCGTGCTGACAGACATAGGTCAGCCGGATCATAAGGGAACCAAGATGGCTGCGTTCGGCAAGCTCACATTGCTGGATCGGACCATATATCTCGGCGACAGTGGTAATCTGGCCAACAAGTACCGAAATCTGGGATTTCATGTTGCCGACGAGCGGGTTGGATTCGAACGCCAATTCGACGGCGTCCTGGAATTTGTTCGCCTTGAGGTTTGAAATAATCGGGTCAACCGTTTCGGCCGCTCGTGAATAATCCATCTCTGTCGGGACGGCGACAGTCTCCGGATCAGTGGCAAAAGCCGAGGTCGGAAAAATCGCCGCTGCCAACAAAACAGCAGATACTTTGTGGCTGACTCGCATTCTGGTCACGTGCATCCCCCTTGCGAGCGCCAGGATCGAATAGAGCGCCGCGAATCAAGGTCTAGCGATACGGCTTTGATTGTAAAGGCAATGGTTTCATATTCTTGCCGGTTAAGATCGCTGCAATTCCTCGTCCAGAAATGCCGCTACATCGCTCAATGTGACGTTCCGGTCCAAAAATGCTGCACCGATGCTGCGCAGCAGAATGAACGGCAGGGTGCCTGCATCCATCTTCTTGTCGTGCAGCATGTGATCGGCCAGTTCCTTGCCGCTACAGTTCAGGCCAAGCGTGGAAAGCTCGGTTGGCAGGCCGGCAGCCGCGATGGCCCTTGAAACCCGCGCAGCATCGCCCCGAGAGATAAATCCGCGGCGCGCGGAATAGCGCGCGGCCAGCGCCATGCCCAAGGCAACGCCTTCGCCGTGGAGCAGGCGTTCCGAGAAGCCGGTCTGCGCTTCCAGCGCATGACCGAATGTGTGGCCCAGATTGAGGAGCGCGCGCGCGCCGGTGGTTTCGCGTTCGTCCTGCGCCACGATCCGCGCCTTGGCGGCCACGCTGCGTGCAACCGCCTGTTCAAGCAGGTGCTTGTCGCCGGAAATGGCTGCGGGTCCATTGGCTTCGCACCAGTCGAAGAATTCGGCGTCGCCCAGAATGCCGTATTTGATCACTTCGGCATAGCCGGCGCGCATTTCGCGCGGAGGAAGGGTGCCGAGCGCGTCGAGGTCGGCGAGGACCAGCGAAGGCTGGTGAAACGCCCCGACGAGGTTCTTGCCCGCTGATGTGTTGATCGCGGTCTTTCCCCCGACGGAGGAATCGACCTGCGCCAGCAGCGTCGTGGGCAATTGGATAAATCCGCAGCCGCGCTTGAGGATTGCCGCAGCAAAACCGGACAGGTCCCCCACAACGCCGCCGCCAAGCGCGAGGATATGGTCTCCGCGCTCCACCTCTTCGTTCAGCAGCCAATCGACTGTGCGGGCAAGTTCGGCCCAGCTCTTCGCCCGCTCGCCTGCGGGCAGCACATGCCACCGGACTTCGTGACCGGCCGCGGCGAGGGAGCGCTCGACCGGTTCGCGCCAATGCTGCGCAACATTTTCATCGGTGATCACCGGAACCCGCGGCTTGCGCAGAAAAGGCGAGCAATGCGCAGCGACATTGGCCAGCAATCCGGCCTCCACCCGTACGTCATAGGCGCGGCCCGCCAGCTCGACCGGAATTACAGCCATTTGTCTATTGCCTCGATTATTGCCAGGGCAGTGTCCTGGTGCGGCCCGGTCCGGCTGTTGATCCTGATCGGTGCCTGCGCATAGAACTCCCGGCGTTCCCGGTGCAGGCGGGAGAGGATTTCATGTGGGTCGCCGCCGCGCAGCAGCGGGCGGACGTTGCGCCGACCGGTGCGTTCTACCAGCGTATCGATGTCGCAATCGATCCATACCGCCACCGCTTCCGCCAGAATCAATGCGCGGGTTTCCGAATTGCAGAACGCGCCGCCCCCGGTAGCAATGACTCCGCCCTTGTTCCGAGCGGAGTCTTCAATCAATCGTGCGATCACCCGCCGTTCGCCGTCGCGGAAATATTCCTCGCCGAATTGTTCGAAGATTTCTGCGATCGACAACTGCGCGGCATCTTCGATCGCATCGTCGGCATCAACGAACTCCGTTCGCAGCAGGCTCGCTAGTCGCCGCCCGACGGTAGTTTTTCCGGCACCCATCAGGCCAACCAGCACTATAGGCCGCCCGATCCGCGCAGCAATCGCGCGGGCCGCTGCGGCATCGGGATGCCTGCCCCGCCCGGGAGGAGCCGAAGGTTGATCGTCCATATCCATTGCCGCTTCGCCTATAGATGCGCTAGGCGGGGCGCAACTATGGTTCACGATCGGTGCAGACAGATTTCATCATGCCCTCTAAACGGATTCTAGGATTGCTGGCCGTTATGGTAGCACTGTTGCTGGCCTATGCCTGGATCGATGGGGGGGAAGAATCCTTGCGCCCGATCGTCCAGCCCGTATCAGCACCCGCCGACCCATCTGCCGTATTACCGGAGCCTGCGCCATGACCGGAAAGAAAGACAAGACCGGGAAAACGCCCTTGCGCCGCGTGCTGTTCGCTGGGGCGGGCGCGGCGGCGCTGTGTTCGGCTCTGGCCGTCGCGCACGGCGCCCCGACATCGCTGCTGCCGCCAGGTTTCGACGATCCCACCCCCGCGCCGTCCCCCGCACCCCGGCCGGCATCGACGCCGCGCCCGGCCGCCCCGCCAGCAACGCCTGTGCCTGGCGGAACTCCGGTGGTGCAGCCGCTACCGTCACCGGGCGAGAGGTCAGTCCAGGAACTGATCAACGTTCCCGACGGGTTGCCGTCGCTAAGCGAACTGGAATCGATGGATGCGGACGAACTCGACGAATTGCTCGGTCTCAAGCCGAAATTCGATATCCCGCCCGCTGCGCGTCGTTCGTTGTCACGGGTAGGGATTCTGGCCTCGACCGAGGGCGGACTTCCCCCGGCGGCGCTGGCAAACCAGCCGGCCTCGATTGTGCGGGCTGCCCTGACAGGCACCAGGGGGCCGGTTGTCTCGCGCTGGGGCCACATCATGCTGCGCCGGGCACTCGCCAGCCGCCTTGCAGCGCCGCAAGGAATGGACCCGGTCGAATTTGCCGCCCTGCGCGCTAATGCCCTCAATCGGCTGGGAGAATTTTCCGCCGCGCGGACGCTGGTGCAGGATGTCGATACCAGCAATTGGGACAAACGGCTGACCGACACGGCGCTAACCGCTTATATCGGAACGGCGGATCTGGTCGGCGCGTGTCCCGCGGTCAAGCTGCAGGGCGGCGGGCGCGACGATCCCCAGTGGAAGATGCTCCAATCGATTTGCGACGCCTATTCCGGCCAGGAAGTCCGCGCCAATACGCAGCTCAACAGGGCCCTGTCGCGGCAGATCGCGCCCGATATCGACGTGCTGCTGGCCCAGCGTTATGCCGGCGCGGCGGGCCGTGGCCGGCGGGCGGTGACGCTGGAATGGGACACTGTCGACGATATGACACCCTGGCGATTTGCGCTGGCAACGGCGGTGGGCGCGGAAATACCGGCTGTCCTGCTGGAGGATGCCGGGGCCTATTATGAACGGGTATCCGCAGTCGCCCCGATGCTGGCACTGCCGCAGCGTATCGCCGGCTCGGCGCGCGCGGCGAGCGAGGGCATTCTGTCATCGGCGGCGCTGGTCGATCTCTATGCCCAGATATACGCAGTGGATGATTTCGAGGATCCCGCTGCGGAGACCGCCGAGCTGCTGCAGACCGCCTATGTCGGGGGAAGTCCGCAAGACCGTCTGGCTGCGATGAAATCTATCTGGAGCGTCGAGGGCCCCAGTGGTTACAGCGGTCTGGTGCTGACCGCCTATGCCGCCGCCCGGATGCCGGTAAGCGAGGATTTCGAAGCCGATGCAGGGCAATTGATCGCATCGATGCTGGCCGCCGGGCTTGACCGCAATGCACTGCGATGGGCGCCTGTGGTCGAACAGGGCAGCGAGGGCTGGGCGCTGCTGGCCTTGGCCCAGCCTGCTCGAGGCAGTCCGGTTGGTGCCGGAGGGCTCGACAGTTTTTTCGATGACGATTCCAGTTCGGAGCAGCGCAAATCGAAATTCCTGCTGGCCGGATTGGCCGGTTTGGGCCGGGTCGAGCCATCGGTAATTTCCGATCTGTCGGGGCGGGTCTCGATCGATCTGGGGCGCCAGTCCAAATGGAGCCGGTTGATCGACAGGGCGGCCGAAGTCCGCAACCCGGCGCTGGTTGCCTATCTGGCAGGTGTCGGGATGCAGGGCGAAGGATGGGACAAGATGACGGCGCTGCATCTCTATCACATCGTATCGGCCCTGAATCGCGTCGGGATGGAAGCCGAAGCCAGGATGATCGCGGCGGAGGCCGTCGCGCGCGGGTAGCCCGGCGGGCGGAACGGCAGAAGGGGAGCGTCGCCATTTCCGACGAAATCGACAGCTTTCTGGCCATGCTCGCGGCGGAACGCGGCGCGGCGGCCAACACGCTGCTCGCCTATCGCCGCGATCTGGAGGGCGCGCAGGAACGGATCGGTAGCCTGGCAGGAGCGCAGGCAGCGGACCTGGCGAAGCTGGGAGCGGCGTGGTCCGACCTGGCACCTTCGAGCCTTGCCCGGAAGGCATCGGCCTTGCGGCAGTTCTACGGCTTTCTGGTGGACGAGGGGGTGCGGGCAGACGATCCTTCTGCGGCCCTGCCGCGCGCGACGCCGCGAAGGCCGCTACCGAGAATCCTGTCCCACGCCCAGATTTCCGCCTTGTTCGCCCAGGCGGAACTTGAGGCGTCTGGCGGAAAGCCGGCGGCTGTTCGGCTGCTGGCGTTGCTCGAGATGCTTTATGGATCGGGCCTGCGCGCCACCGAACTGGTGTCGCTCCCGCTGTCCGCAATCCCTCGCGACGCTCCGCTGCTGACGGTCACCGGCAAGGGCGGACAGGCCCGCCTGGTGCCGGTGGGCAAGCGGGCGAGGGCAGCGCTTGCGGATTGGGCAGCGGTGCGAAGCTGCAAAGTACCGCCGGGCAATAAATACCTTTTCCCTTCGCGTGGCAGCCATCTGTCGCGGGTCCGGCTGTTCCAGATGCTGAAAGACCTGGCCGTGCGGGCCGATCTCCCGCCGGAAAAGATCAGCCCGCACGTCCTTCGCCATGCCTTTGCCACCCATCTGCTGGAGGGCGGGGCGGACCTGCGCGTGCTCCAGACGTTGCTTGGTCACGCGGATATTGCGACCACGCAGATCTATACCCATGTCGATAGCGCACGGCTGGTGGCGCTGGTCAACCAGCGCCACCCTCTCGCCCGCCAGCGGGATAAAACGCGCGCCCGCCCCCTTGCCGATCGCGGCGACTAGGACTAGCGCGGCGCAATGATTGCATACCTCGAATTCGAGAAGCCGGTTGCCCAGCTTGAAGCCCGCATCGCAGAATTGCGCAGCGCCGCAGAGGGCGACGATGTCGACATCTCCGCAGAATTACGCCGGCTCGAGAAGAAGTGCGCCGCCCTGCTGGCCAGTACCTACGCTTCGCTGACCCCGTGGCAGAAGACACAGGTCGCCCGGCATCCGGCTCGCCCGCATTTTCGCGATTTCATCGAACACGCTTTCGATGATTTCATGCCGCTGGGTGGGGACCGTCTGTACGGCGAGGACGAGGCTATCCTGGGCGGGTTCGCCAGCCTTGGCGGACGCCGCGTGATGCTGATCGGCCATGAAAAGGGCCACGATACCCAGTCCCGCATCCGGCACAATTTCGGCATGGGCAAACCGGAGGGGTACCGCAAGGCGATCCGCCTGATGGAACTGGCCGGTCGGTTCGGACTGCCGGTGGTGACGCTGGTCGATACTTCGGTCGCATTCCCCGGGGTGGAAGCGGAAGAGCGCGGTCAGGCTGAAGCCATCGCCCGCTCGACAGAGGCCTGCCTGGCCTTGCCCGTGCCGATGGTGGCAACCATCGTGGGCGAGGGCGGATCGGGCGGCGCGGTCGCGCTGGCCAGCGCCGAGCGGGTGCTGATGTTGGAACATGCGGTCTATTCGGTGATCTCGCCGGAAGGCTGCGCGTCGATCCTGTGGCGCACCGCTGAAAAAGCGCCCGACGCCGCCGAAGCGATGAAGGTAACCGCGCAGCAATTGCTGCAGCTGAAAATTATCGACCGTATCGTTGCGGAGCCTGAAGGCGGGGCTCACCGCAACCCGGTGGAAGCGGCACAAACGCTCGGGCATATCCTGGGGGAAGAGCTGGACAGTCTTTCCGGCAAATCATCGGCGGAATTGCGGCAGCTCCGCGAAGAGCGCTATCTGCAGATCGGTTCTCTCTGACACCGGAACAAAGTTGCTACCTCGCTGGTTCTGACGTTGATACCAGACGGTAGCAGGCAGCAAGTCATGCTCCGTATCTCTGCGGGAGACCATTTCAACATGCCAAAGTTCAAGCAAACAGCTCTTTTTACGACAGCGATTGCTTCGCTTTCCCTCACCAGTTGTACGGCCATGGGCGGCGGCGATATTCCCAGCGCCTCCGCGCCGATTACTACGAGCGAAGCTCAGATGGGTGCTGAGGCCCATCCGCAGTTGCTGCAGGAATTCGGCGGTACATATCAGGGACCGCAGGCCGCCTATGTTGAACAGGTCGGCAAGAATATTGCAGTCCAGTCCGGGCTCGGCAATGCGCGGGACAGCTTTACGGTCACTTTGCTGAATAGCTCGGTCAACAACGCCTTCGCGATCCCCGGCGGCTATGTCTACGCAACGCGCCAGCTGGTGGGTCTGATGAACAACGAAGCGGAACTGGCCGGGGTGCTCGGCCACGAAGTCGGCCATGTTGCCGCGCGCCATTCGCAGCGACGCCAGTCCAAGGCCCAGCAAAATACGATAATCGGTGCCGCCGGGGCGATCCTGTCGGGTATCTTGCTCGGGGATAGCGGGCTGGGTGAAACAGTTTCCCGTGGCTTCCTGCAAGGTTCGCAATTGCTTACCCTGAAGTTTTCCCGCAGCCAGGAACTGCAGGCTGACGAGCTCGGCATCCAGTATCTGAACAGCGCCGGGTATGATCCGCGTGCGATGGCGACAGTGCTGCAGAGCCTGGCAGCGCAAAATGCGCTCGATTCCTCACTTCACGGTAATAACGCGTCGGTACCCGAGTGGGCTTCGACCCATCCCGATCCCGCCAGCCGGGTGCAATCAGCCTTCGCGAAGGCAGGGGCGGCGTCGGGGACGACCAACCGTGATACGTTCCTGACCCGCATCGACGGCATGATGTATGGCGATGATCCGGCTCAGGGGGTGATCGAGGGGCGCCAGTTCCTGCATCCCCAATTCCGCCTGGCGTTTACCGCCCCGACGGGATTCTACATGGTCAACGGCAGCCGGGCGGTGTCGATCAACGGTGAAAGCGGCAGTGCCCAGCTTTCAACTGCACCCTACAGCGGCAATCTCGACAGCTATGTGCGGTCGGTATTCAGCGCCTTGGCAGGTTCAGGGCAGAGCCTGGCCCCGGCGAGTATGCAGCGCACCACAGTCAACGGGATTCCGGCGATGTATGGCACGGCCCGCGTCACCAGCGGCGGCAATCAGGTGGATGTCACGGTGTTCGCATACGAGTTTTCGAACAATCAGGCGTTCCACTTTGCCACGATAAGCCCGGCCGGGCGGTCGGCTACATTTACCCCGATGTTCAATTCGATGCGGCGGATTTCGGCTTCGGAAGCTGCTGCAGTCGTGCCGCGCCGGATCGATGTGGTTACGGTCAGGCCGGGCGACACCGTCCGCACACTGGCGGGCCGGATGGCCTATACCACCGCGCAGGAACAGCGGTTCCGCGTGCTGAACGGGCTGGGCTCGTCGGATGTCGTTACCGCTGGCCAGAAGGTGAAGCTGGTGGTGAAGTGAGAGCAGCCAGGTCTGTGGTTTGAATGGCAGGATTACATTGCGCAAATAAAAAGGCGGCGGGGATTGCTCCCCGCCGCCTTCAAATTCTTGAATTAATGTGGCTTATGCCGCATTCGCATCTGTCAGTGAGGTGTTTACCTTCTGGAAGGTGCTGCTCAGCTGAGTGCCGACACCCTGCATTGCAGTGATGGCCGCAACTGCGATCAGAGCAGCGATCAGGCCGTATTCGATTGCAGTAGCGCCGTCTTCGTTACGGATCAGTTTGCTGAAGAATTTCATGTGTAGTCTCCTGGAATGGTCTTCGTTACCCGGCCCGACCGATGAATTCGATACGGACAAATCTGAAGGTAGAGCGAAAGAATTTACAACTTCCTAATGCCCCGCCCCACTCTATTGCGACGCCACGATTATTGCTGTGGAAACGTCGTTCCACATGTCGGTAACCGCAACGCCAAAGCCCTGAACAGCGCCAATTATGGCAAGAAAGATCAAAGCTAATATCAGACCATACTCGACTGCGGTGGCCCCCGAAGCGTCGCACCCGAGTCTGTTCAGGAATGTGCTCGGCTTCATATATTCACCCGTCGGTACGATCTGATGGATCACTATTTCGCCGCAAATCCTTAAGAAGAAGTTTCGAAGGCGATCGAATATGGAAAATAATCCGACATGGATTCCTGTAGTTGCCCTTGCTTTGCACGATGGCGAAGGGCGCTGGCTGATGCATTTGCGCGCTGAAAACAAGCAGCACGGCGGCCTGTGGGAATTCCCCGGGGGCAAGGTGGAACCGGGCGAAACCCCTGCAAATGCGTTGATTCGCGAGATTTTCGAGGAGCTGGGTATCACGCTGGACAGCAGCATGCTGAGCCCGGCGGGCTTCGCCGAAAGCGATCCGGACAGCGGCGAAATGCAGATTGTCATAATGCTTTACACGGGCGCACCATGGAACAGGCAACTTCCGGTGCAGCCGCGCTGTCTTGAAGGTGGCGGCGTTGGCTGGTTTACAGATGACGAGATAGAATTGCTCGCCAAGCCGCCAATGGATGCCATGCTTGCACGCCAGCTGTTTGCCCGGGCCAGACAAGCGGACGGCAAACAAGTGGGCGATCTGGGCGGATAAGGGATTGCCAAGCGCCGACGCCCCCCTTATGTGCCGCCCTCCATTGGCGCCCGTAGCTCAGCTGGATAGAGTACTTGACTACGAATCAAGGGGTCGGAGGTTCGAATCCTTCCGGGCGCACCAAAATCCGTAAGGCCATCCCGCGGGGAGGCCTTTTCGTTTTGGGGCGCTTCGGCGCGCAGTTTCGGAACCCTGCGCGCTTTGGCCTGTTGATGTGTGACACCCTACAAGGAGATACACATTGGCCGATGCAGCGGATATTTTCGCCCGCCTGAAACAGGATCATGACAAGCATCGCGCTTTGCTCGACAGACTGGCGGATACGCATGGCGAGACGGACGAGCGCAAGGAACTGCTCGAACAATTTACGCTGGAAGTTAAATCCCACGCCTCCGCCGAGGAACAGGCACTGTACTCGACGATGCTCCGCAAGCCCCAGACCACGGACGAAACCCGGCATTCGGTTGCCGAGCACCATGAAATCGAGGAGGCGCTGAACGATCTCGCCGCCACCGCTATGGATTCGAGCGCGTGGATGGCCAAGTTCAATCGGCTCGACCATGATTACCGCCACCATATCGAAGAAGAGGAAGACGACCACTTTCCAGACTTCGCGAAGCATCTTACATTCGAGGACACGCGCTATATGCGCGAGGTCTTCGACCGGCGAAAAGCAGACGAATTTGAAGATGCAGAGGTAACACCCGAAGCGCGAGACGACGCCAAAGAGTAAGTTTCATACGGGGGATGGTACATGCAGGGAGACGCCGATGGGGTCGATGCGGATGTGGATGCCTCGGTCGAGCCGGGAGTCTGGCGTTACGCCCGGGCCAAACGCGCGACGGTGATAATCGATGCGGCGGATTATTTTCGGCATATGCAGCAGGCGATGCTGGCCGCGCAGGAGCGTATTCTTCTGATCGGGTGGGATTTCGACACCCGCATCCACCTGGAACAAGGGCGCCGCTGGTATCAAAAGGGCCGCCGCCGCATCTATCCTTCCCGTTTGGGCAGTTTCATTCTGTGGCTGAGCCGGCATCGCAAGGGGCTGGAAATCCGGATCCTGAAGTGGAGCTACGGCGCGCTCAAGTTCTTCTCCCGCGGATCGATGATCGTCGATCTGGTCCGCTGGTGGCCGCATAAGCGGATCGATTTCAAATTCGATACCAACCATCCTGTCGGCGCCAGTCACCACCAGAAGATCGTCGTAATAGACAATCACGTCGCGGTGTGCGGCGGTATCGATATGACCACCAGGCGGTGGGATACGCGGGAGCATTTGGAGGTCAATCCCCTTCGCAAACGGCCGCGCGGCAAGGTTTACGGCCCTTGGCACGATGCAACCATGATGATCGAAGGCGAAGCGGCGTCTGCCTTGGGCGATCTGGCGCACGACCGATGGGCAATGGCGGGCGGGCCTGAGCTGAAGCCGGTGTCCGAAGCTGCGCAGCAGTCAAACGCGTGGCCGGACAAATTGGAGGCGCAATTCGAGAACGTCGAACTGGGCATTGCCCGGACACGAGGCGAGTATGGGGGCCAGCCGCAGATTGACGAAATTGCGGCACTCTTCGAACGGCAGATCGCGTCTGCGAAGGATTATATCTATGCGGAAAGCCAGTATTTCACGTCCCGCCGCATCGGTCAGGCAATCTGCGAGCGTCTGGCCCGGGATAATCCGCCCGAAATCCTGATCGTTCATGCCGAACATGCCGAGGGCTGGCTGGAACAACAGGCGATGGATCACGCGCGGGCGGAGCTGATACGGACCTTAGGGCATATTGATAAAGCGGGGCGATTTGGACTTTACGTGCCGTACACCGGCGAAACACCGATATATGTGCACGCCAAGATCATGATTATCGACGATCGCCTCCTGCGAATCGGGTCTGCGAACATGAATAACCGTTCGATGGGGCTCGATAGCGAATGCGACGTTTTTGTGGATTGCGAACGGCCGGGAAATGATCATTGCCGCGTGGAGGTTGCAAGATTGCGGCATTCGCTGCTGGCAGAGCATTGCGGACTGGAGATTGAAGAAGTGCCGGGACTGCTTGCGCGGCATGGCAGTATGGCCGAAATGATCCGGGCACTGGGGACAGGTCGTAACCGTACATTGCGGCGGTTCGAACTGCCGGAATTAAACGAGGTGCAGGAAGTGCTGGCCGAATCCAGCATCCTGGATCCCGAGACGCCCGAGGAACTGTTCGAACCTTACGCCCATGGCGGAATATTTCGGGATGGCAGCTTGCTCGGCAGGATTCGCAGCAAGGTCAAGAAGAGGAAGACATAGAGTGAGCAGTCTGGTGGGCCCCGATGAAGATGTGGAACGCGGTAAGCCGCCCGTTCCGCAAAATGTTCAGGATGCAATTCGCACCCTGATCGAATGGACCGGCGATGATCCGGACCGGGAAGGGCTGCGCGACACGCCCAAGCGGGTCGCGCGTGCCTGGAAGGAATATTGCCAGGGCTACGGCGAAGACCCCGCATATTATCTGAGCCGCGTATTTGAAGAAGTCGGCGGATATGACGAGGTTGTGCTGCTGCGCGACATTCCGTTCCAGTCGCACTGCGAACATCACATGGCACCGATCATCGGCAAGGCGGCGATCGCCTATCTGCCGCGCAACCATGTGGTCGGTATTTCAAAGTTGGCGCGGGTACTGCACGGATTTGCGCGGCGTCTGCAGATTCAGGAACGCCTGACCGCCGAGGTGGCGCAGTGTATCTGGGACAATCTCGAACCACACGGGGTTGCGGTGGTGATCGAGGCGAGCCATGCCTGCATGACCGCTCGCGGCGTCCGCACGCCGGGTGTCGGCATGGTCACCAGCCGTTTGATGGGATGTTTTCTCGACGACCAGCGGAGCCGCAAGGAAGTGCTCAGCTTGATGGGCTATTGATAGCGGAGCCGTCATTCGTGCCATATGCCGCCCACATCGCAACCTTGTAGGCTACCATCCAAACGATGACACCTGCAGCCAGATCGACAACATAATGTCCGCCCATTGGAATGGTCGAAACAATTACCAAAGCCGTCCAGACGACGGCCAGCCATCTGGTCGGGCTATTCCACAATGCTTGCGTTGCCAGCAATGCGAGCACCGTATGAAATGATGGAAAGACGACCACGCCATTCAGGTCTGAAAGTCCAACCAGCAATTTAGATCCATGGTAGAAGCGGTCGAAGGTGTCGCCCGCGTAAACGGCTGCACCAGCTGGAATGCCATTGCCTTGCAAATGAGCGAGATCGAAGAAAAACGCAGTACCCTTCGCCGGGAAGAAAACCGAAATTATGGCGACGATCTGCATGGTTATTACGATCGTGAGTGTCAGTTCCCAACAGCGCCCGATTTGCTTGCAAGCCAGCATACCGACAATTGCCGCTACGACTGCCAGGGACGACCAATTGTAAGCAATAGCCAACAGCTCTGACAGCCAGGGTGTTTGTGCGGTAAGGACAACGGCATCGGCCATATCTAGGCCCAGCATTGCATCAATTCCGGCCAGGCGGGCGTCTGCCACCGGCATTTTCATGCGCAGACCGGTGTTCGCGACAAGGCCGCAAAGTATAAGCGAAATCGTCGCAATAGCGGTTATGATGGCAGCGTTCGCCAGCCGTAAATCGTCGTGGCGCGCAAAACA
>NZ_JAXMJI010000113.1:0-3556 GCF_034376665.1 Allopontixanthobacter sp.
TCACCGTGTTCGGCGGCAGCCTGTCGAAACGCCATGCGGAAAAGATCTGCAAGGTGCTGGAAAACGCGATGAAAGTCGGCGCGCCGGTGATCGGCATGAACGACAGCGGCGGAGCACGGATTCAGGAAGGCGTGGCCAGCCTTGGCGGCTATGCCGACGTGTTCCAGCGCAATGTGCTGGCGAGCGGCGTGGTGCCGCAGATCAGCCTGATCATGGGGCCCTGCGCGGGCGGAGCGGTGTATTCCCCGGCGATGACGGACTTCATCTTCATGGTGAAGGACAGCTCCTACATGTTCGTCACCGGGCCGGATGTGGTCAAGACGGTGACCAATGAAGTCGTGACGCAGGAGGAACTCGGCGGCGCGGTAACGCATACCACCCGGACCAGCGTGGCCGATCTGGCGTTCGAGAACGACATCGAAGCTCTGCTGGCGACACGCAAATTCGTCGATTTCCTGCCGCTGTCGAACCGCGAGGAAGTGCCCGAGCGGCCGACCGACGATCCCTTCGACCGCGACGAGATGAGCCTCGATACGCTGATCCCGGACAGTGCCAACCAGCCCTATGACATGCACGAAGTGCTGCGCAAGGTGCTGGACGAAGGCGATTTTTTCGAGATTCAGCCGGCCCATGCCGGAAATATCCTCTGCGGCTTCGGGCGGATCGAAGGGCGCACGGTGGGCGTGGTGGCGAACCAGCCGATGGTGCTGGCGGGGTGTCTCGACATTAATTCCAGCAAGAAAGCTGCGCGTTTCGTGCGCTTCTGCGATGCGTTCGATATTCCGATCCTGACCTTTGTGGATGTCCCCGGCTTCCTGCCCGGCACTGCGCAGGAGCATAACGGGATCATCAAACACGGCGCGAAATTGCTGTTCGCCTATGCCGAGGCAACCGTGCCGAAGATCACCGTGATCACCCGCAAAGCGTATGGCGGTGCGTATGACGTCATGGCGTCCAAACATTTGCGCGGCGATTTGAACTACGCCTGGCCGACTGCCGAAATCGCGGTAATGGGCGCGAAGGGCGCGGTGGAAATCATCTTCCGCGGCAAGACCCAGGAAGAAATCGCCGAGCGGACCAAGGAATACGAAGACCGCTTCGCCAACCCCTTCGTCGCCGCCAGCCGCGGGTATATCGACAATGTCATCTACCCGCACTCAACCAGGCGGCGGATCGCGGTGGGCCTGCGGAAACTGCGCGGGAAGGTGCTTGAGAACCCGTGGAAGAAACATGACAATATTCCGCTGTGAGGACTGACATGAAACTAGGCCGCCTCAACCACATTGGTGTTGCCACGCCGTCCATGGCCGACAGTCTCAAATTCTACCGCGAGGTGATGGGGGCGACCTCCATCGTCGAGCCGTTTGAACTGGCGGACCGGAACTTGCTGGTCGCGTTCGTGAATACGCCCACAGAAACCGGCATGAACGGCACCCAGATCGAGCTGATCCAGCCTCTGCAGGGTGACACGGCACTGACCGGGTTCCTCGCCAGAAACCCGCAGGGCGGGCAGCATCATCTGTGTTACGAAGTGCCCGATATCGAAGCGGCGCGGGCATGGTTCGAAGGGCAAGGCAAACGCATCCTCGGCCCAACGCGCATCGGGGCGCACGGGACGCCGATCTTTTTCGTCCATCCGGGGGATATGATGGGCCAGCTGACCGAGATCATGGAAACGCCTAAGGGTGGGCATTGAACTTCCCCGTCATCCCAGCGAAAGCTGGGACCGGGTTGGGCTCGGCCGGACCCGATTGCCTGGGTGTGATTGATTGATAGCGATCCCAGCTTTCGCTGGGATGACGAATTCTGGAAGGTTATGATTTGGCTTACGAACACATCCTGGTCGAAACGGCGGACGACGTCACCACAGTCACCCTCAACCGGCCCGAGCGGCTGAACGCCTGCCCGCCCGACATGGCGGTGGAGATTCGCGATGTGCTGGCGGCTCCCGGCAAAGCGCGGGCGATCCTGATCACCGGTGCGGGGCGGGCGTTCTGTTCGGGTGCTGATCTGGCGGGCCGCGGCGACCAGTCGATCGGCGGCGGGCGCGGGGCTTACGATTCGCTCACCCGCAGCTACAACCCGCTGATGATGGAATTTACCCGCTGCCCGGTGCCGATTGTTACCGCGGTCAACGGGCCAGCGGCCGGGATCGGCTGCTCCATCGCACTCGCGAGCGATTTCGCGATCGCGGGCAAGAGCGCTTATTTCCTGCAGGCTTTCGTCAATATCGGACTGGTGCCCGATGGCGGTGCCAGCTGGATGCTGCCGCGCCTGGTGGGCAAGGCGCGCGCCACCGAAATGATGCTGCTGGGTGAGAAAATCCCGGCCGACAAGGCCGCGGAATGGGGCCTGATCTACAGAACCGTCGAGGATTCCGACTTGCTGTCCGAAGCACGGGCGCTGGCGCAGCGGCTGGCGAAGGGACCGACGTTGGCGCTCGGCGTAATGCGCCAGAACATCGCGAAGGCGCTGGAATTAAGCTATGCCGGGGCGCTCCACAATGAAGCGGGAGGCCAGCGGAGGGCCGGAGACAGCAAGGATGCCGTGGAAGGCGCGATTTCCTTCCTGCAGAAGCGGAAAGCGGAGTTTTCGGGTGAATGATGCTGCGTCTTCCCAGCGCAAGCTGGGATCGGTTTCAACATCGCGCTAGCATCAAGGCGATCCCAGCCTGCGCTGGGATGACGAAGCAGGTTTCAGGATATTAAATGACCGACAAACCCACCTTGAACGACTGGAAGTCCCTCGCCGATAAAGAGGTCAAGGGTGCCGACCTGACCTGGAACACGCCCGAAGGGTTTCCGATTCTGCCGCTCTACACCGCGGAAGATGCAACAGACCCCGGGCTACCCGGCTTTGCCCCGTTCACTCGCGGCGTGAAGGCCACCATGTATGCCGGCCGCCCGTGGACGATCCGCCAATATGCGGGCTTTTCCACTGCGGAGGAATCGAACGCTTTCTACCGCCGCAACCTCGCCGCCGGTCAGAAGGGCCTGTCGGTCGCCTTCGATCTGGCGACTCACCGCGGTTATGACAGCGATCACCCGCGCGTGGTCGGCGATGTTGGCAAGGCGGGCGTGGCGATCGACACGGTCGAGGATATGCAGATCCTGTTCGACCAGATCCCGCTCGATACGATGTCCGTTTCCATGACCATGAACGGCGCGGTGATCCCGATCCTCGCGTTCTACATCGTCGCGGGCGAGGAGCAGGGGGTGCCGACGGAGAAACTGTCCGGCACCATCCAGAACGACATCCTCAAGGAATTCATGGTCCGCAACACCTACATTTATCCGCCTGCGCCGAGCATGCGGATCGTGTCGGACATCATCACCTACACCTCGGCCCACATGCCGCAGTTCAACAGCATTTCGATCAGCGGCTATCACATGCACGAAGCGGGGGCGACTGCGGTGCAGGAACTCGCCTTCACCATTGCCGACGGCAAGGAATATGTGAAATCGGCAATGGCCACCGGGCTGGATATCGACGCTTTCGCCGGGCGGCTGTCGTTCTTCTTCGGCATCGGCATGAATTTCTTCATGGAAATCGCCAA
>NZ_JAXMJI010000114.1:0-18575 GCF_034376665.1 Allopontixanthobacter sp.
ATCGCCGGCCATCAGTTCGGACGAGGTGTTGCCCGAGGCGCGGCGGATGAGCGCGCGCAGGCGGGCGATCAGTTCCTCCGTCTGGAACGGCTTGGCGAGATAATCGTCGGCCCCGGCATCGAGCCCGGCGACCTTGTCCGACCAGCTGTCGCGCGCGGTCAGGACCAGTACGGGAAATGTCCGGCCTTCCTTGCGCCACATGCCCAGCACCGTCAGCCCGTCGATTTCCGGCAGGCCGAGGTCGAGGATCACGGCATCGTAATCCTCCGTACTGCCGAGATAATGCCCGTCCTCGCCATCGACGGACAGATCCACCGCATAGCCGGTTTGTTCCAGAGTGGACTTCAATTGCAGGCCGAGAGTGGGTTCATCCTCGACGATCAATATCCGCATGCTGACCAATTCCCCTAATAATGAGCCCAATGGCGTTAAGGCTAAGTGGGCTTTTGTGAGAAACGCGTCAACACGCGCGGTTGCGGAAAGGAAGGACTTTTGCGCCGTTTGCGCCAATGATTTACCGGCTGCGCTGCAAAATCCGGCCGGTTCGGGCATCGACGTCGATAAAGCTGACCCGCCCGTCCTTGATGAATTTCAGGCGGTACGCCATCGCGGTGGAATCGTAGGCGGGGCCGAGATATTCATGCCCCTGTGCCTTGAGCGGAGAGACCACGCGCCGCTCGATTTCCCGCAAGGGAAGAACATTGCCGGCCCTCATTTCCTTGCGCGCTTCGCCCTGGTCGTCACGCGACTGCGCCAGCGCGGGCGGCGCAGCAATGGCGGTCGTCATCAGCGTAGCCGCGAGCAGGAGGGCGAGTGTCTTGGTCATGATGCCACCTTGTCTAAGACGGAGGCATTGAACAAGGAGTGAATGCGCCCTGCTGCCGCGGTTAAGCCGATTTCAGGTGCTAGCGAGTCATTTCGTATTTCACGGTGAGGTTGACTCCGGTTCCGACCATGCCGGGTTCGACCGGTGTCTTCACTCTCGAACCGGTTACCATTATTGCCTGCTCCATCATCGGCATGGGCGGGCTGAACATGATACTCTCGCTCACTTCCAGCAGGCGGACCCCGGTATATCCCGCCCAATTGGCGTATTCGAGCGCCTGAGCCTGCGCGCGCTCCATCGCGGCCTTGCGGGCCTGCGCCTTTGCCGCGGTATCATCGTCGATCGAGAACTGCGGGCCGCCGATGTCGGTCGCGCCCGCTTCGACCAGCGCATCCAGCACCTTGCCGGTGTCCGGAACCTTGCGCAGGATCACGCTGACGCGGTTGGATGCGGAGTAACCGCGGAAGACCTGCCGCTGTGTCGGTTGATCGTAATCGTATCGCGGGTTCAGGTTGATGCCGGAGGTCTGGATGTCACGGTCGGCGATACCGAGCGACTTGATCCGCTTTATCACCGCATCCATTTCGCTCGCATTCTGGCGCATGGCGGCCACCGCCGTGGGGGCTTCGGTCGAAACGCCGGCGCTGATCGTGGCAAGGTCCGGCTTCGCCTTCACGGTTTCGTTGACGGACAGTTCGACCACCGGACCGGTGGCCTGGATCTGCACCTCGGCCGCGGAAGCCGGGATTGCAGCCGCGCCAAGCATCAGTGCGGGAATAAGGAAATTCTTCATGAAACAAACTCCTGTTGTCTGGGCGGGGGCATGTGCCCGGATACATTACGCGCGAATGAACTGTGATGTTCCGGATTGATGTTTGTATGCTGGACCGCGCGCCCCCGCCCCGCTAAGCGCCGCGCCCATGGCGCAACCTCCGATCCTCAGCTGGGAGCAGCTTGGCCTTCAGCAGGGCGGCCGCTGGCTGTTCGAAGGGCTCGATCTGCATATCGGCCCGCGCGACCGGCTGGCGCTGATCGGTCGCAATGGCGCTGGCAAGACCACGCTGTTCCGGATGATCATGGACCAGGTCGAGGCGGATAAGGGGGAACGCAAGGTCAAGCCCGGCACGAAGATCGTGGTGCTGGAACAGGAACCCGACTTCGCGCCGTATGAGACGCTGATGCACTTCGCTTTGTCGGGTGCCGACGCCCCTGCGGAACACGAGGTGGAGGCTATCGCGGACCAGCTCGGGATCGCCATGTCCACGCCGACCGAGGGTGCCAGCGGCGGTGAACGCCGCCGCGCCGCGATCGCCCGCGCGCTGGCGATGGACCCCGACCTGCTGTTGATGGACGAGCCAACCAACCACCTCGATCTGGCCGCAATCGAATGGCTGGAGGACTGGCTGACCCGGTACAAGGGTGCCTTCGTGGTGATCAGCCATGACCGGACTTTCCTCAAACGTCTGACCAACGCGACCATCTGGCTCGACCGGGGAACCATCCGGCGCAAGGATGTCGGCTTCGGCGGATATGAGGCGTGGGAAGAACAGGTCTATGCCGAGGAAGCGCGCAACGCGCACCGGATGGATGCCAAGCTGAAGATCGAGGCGCATTGGCTGGAACGCGGCGTTACCGCACGGCGCAAACGCAACCAGGGCCGGCTGGAGGCGCTGTACAAGATGCGTGCTGTCCGCGCCGCAATGATCACCCCGGGGGCAACCGCGAAGCTCGGGCTGTCGGCGGACGACAGCAACAAGTCGAAATCGGTGATCGTTGCGGACAAGGTTTCCAAGAGCTTCGGCGACCGCGCGATTATCAAGGATTTCACCCTGCGCATCCAGCGTGGCGACCGCATCGGCGTGGTCGGATCGAACGGCGCGGGCAAGACCACCCTGCTCAAACTGCTGACCGGCGAGTTGGAACCCGACAGCGGAACTGTGACTATCGCCAAGACGCTGACCGGGGTGATGATCGACCAGCAGCGCAGCCTGATGAAACCGGACAAGACCGTGCGCGACATCGTGGCCGAAGGCGGCGACTGGATCGACGTGCGCGGGGTGCGCAAGCACGTACAGGGTTATCTCAAGGAATTCCTGTTCGAACCGGGTCTCGTCGATACGAAAGTCGGCACTTTGTCGGGCGGCGAGCGTTCGCGCCTGCTGCTGGCGCGCGAATTTGCGCGCAAATCGAACCTGTTGGTGCTGGACGAACCGACCAACGATCTCGACCTGGAAACGCTCGACCTGCTGCAGGAAGTCATCGCCGATTACGAAGGCACCGTCCTGATCGTCAGCCACGACCGCGACTTTCTCGACCGGACGGTGACGATCACGCTCGGCCTCGACGGCAGCGGCACGGTGGACATTGTCGCCGGTGGCTATGCCGATTGGGAAGCGCAGCGCACGAAGCGCGCCGAGCCGGGCAAGTCCAGGTCGGGCAAGTCGGAAGCCCCTGCCCCGCCCGCTCCGACTGCTCCAAAAAGCGCCAAGCTGAGTTACCGCGACCAGCGCGATTACGAGCAGCTTCCGGCGC
Source organism: Allopontixanthobacter sp. (assembly GCF_034376665.1). Lineage (NCBI taxonomy): Bacteria > Pseudomonadati > Pseudomonadota > Alphaproteobacteria > Sphingomonadales > Erythrobacteraceae > Allopontixanthobacter > Allopontixanthobacter sp. The sequence goes on from NZ_JAXMJI010000114.1 coordinate 3,359, forward strand.
GGATCGAGGAGTTGGAAGCGGCCATTATCAAGGGCGAGGCAATTCTCTCCGATCCGGCGCTTTATACCGCCGACCCGCAGAAATTCGCCAATATCAGCCAGGGCATCGAAAACGCCCGCGCTGAAAAAGAGGCCGCAGAAGAACGCTGGCTGGAACTGGCGGAGATGGCCGAAGGGTGAGTAAGCTCGCCGAGGAAATCGCCGCCTGCAGGATTTGCGCGGCCCACCTGCCCCGCGGTGTCCGGCCCGTCGCGCAATTTTCCGCCACAGCACGGCTGCTGATCATCGGTCAGGCGCCCGGTTCGAAAGTGCACGAGAGCGGAATTCCGTGGGACGATGCCAGCGGCGACCGGCTGCGCGAATGGACCGGACTGTCGAAGCAGCAGATGTACGATCCCGCGGCGGTCGCGCTGGTCCCGATGGGGTTCTGCTATCCCGGCAAAGGCGCCAGCGGTGACCTGCCGCCGCGCCGGGAATGCGCGCCCCGATGGCATGGCCTGGTGATGGACGTTCTTCCGGCCAATCGCCTGACCTTGCTGGTCGGCAGCTATGCGCAGGCGCATTACCTACCGGACACCGCAAAGTGGACGATGACGGAGCGGATTCGACGCTTCGCCGAATTCCTGCCCGACTTCCTGCCGCTGCCGCACCCCTCGTGGCGCAGCACGATCTGGATGCGCCGGAACCCGTGGTTCGAGCCAGAGGTGCTGCCAGTGCTGCGCGCGAGGGTTCGCCGGACGCTCAGCTGATCCGGTAGAAATCCGCCACCCGCTCCAGCGCCAGTTTCAGCACCAGCTTGCCGCTGCGCGCCGGCCAGGACAATTCCTTTTCCGCGTCCGGCAGGCTTTCGCAGCCGCAGGCCACGCGCCACAGGATGTCGGACAATCCGCTGCCCGCAGCGGCCATCGCGCCGTCGAAGCGCGCCTTGGCCGCCATCTGGCGTTCGGTTGCGTTAAGTCCGCTGTCTCCGCTGCCCCTGATCCGCACCGCATCCCACCGCATGGTCACCGACGCGCCGAGGCTGGCACGTTCGTAATCCGCCCGCAGCCGCTCGCTCGCATCATACAGCCGGTCGTCAAGATGGCCGCGGGCGTGGAGCCACGAGAGTGGGGATTCGGCCAGATTGACGGTTACGCTGCGGCTCCCGGTCACACGGCTGCCGACCCGCCTGCGCGGCCCCTCGGCGGTCAATTCGCGTTCGGACAATTGGCGGCGCATGGCAGTTCCCCTTGGAATATCTCAACGAATCGGCACTTGCCAAAACGAACCGTCTGTAGGAAAGAAGAAACCGATTTGGTTAAAGGGGATGTGCGGGTGATCAACCGTATTCGGGATATTCGCAAGGAAAAGGGCTGGACCCTGGCCGATCTCGCGGAGGCTTGCGATCCGCCGACGACCGCCCAGACCATCGGCCGCCTCGAAACCGGAATGCGCAATCTGTCGATCAAATGGATGGACCGGATCGCGGCGGCGCTGGAGATCGAGCCGGAGCTGCTGGTCCGGTCGGAAGCATCCGCTCATCCCCAGATCGTTGCGACCCTCGGCCCGTCCGGACCGGAGGCCCTGCGCAGTCCGCGCGATGCCATCCTGGCGACCGAGCTCGGCGGTGACCGGCCGTTGATGGTGCTCAGCGTTGAAACGGGATCCGGCGAATACCGGCCCGGCGACCAGATATGGCTGCGCCAGATCAACCCCGATGAAGCCGCGCGTGCGATCAACCGCGATGTCCTGGTTCCGCGCAAAGGCGGGCGCTTTGCCTTCGGCCGGCTGATTGACCGCCAGGGCACGCTGGTGGGCATTCTGCCGCCGGGCGCGGGACAGAAGCAGCAGGTGGTGGACGATCCACCGTGGATCGCGGTGGCAGAGATGTTGGTCCGCAAATTATGAAGCGCCTGCTGTCGATTGCGACGCTGTATCCCAATTCCCATGCACCGCGCTTCGGCACTTTCGTCGCCCGGTCGCTGGAGGCGCTGGCCGCCCGCGGCGATTGGGACGTTACCCTGATCAACCCTATCGGAGTGCCCCCCGTCGCATTCGGGAAATACCGCGCGGCGGCCGCTGCCGCGACGAGCGGGACCGAACGCGGCGTGAAAGTCTACCGCCCGACTTTCCCGCTGATCCCGCGATTCGGTGCACGGTTCAATCCCGCGCTCATCGCGCGATCGGTGCGCGCGCTCGCAGCGCGGCTGCACGCAGAGGCACCGTTCGATTTGGTGGACGCGCAGTTCTTCTATCCTGATGGTCCCGCCGCCGCGCGTATCGCGAGCGAGTTGGGCTTGCCCCTGTCGATCAAGGCGCGGGGGTCGGATATTTCCTATTGGGGCCAGCGCAATTTCGCCCGGCGCGCAATGCTGGCCGCGGCTCGTCAGGCCGCCGGGTTGCTGTCCGTGTCGGATGCTCTGAGCGACGATATGGTGCGGCTCGGGATGGAGCGCAGCAAGATTTCGCTCAACCGCACCGGCCTCGACCGGGACCGGTTCCGCCCGCTGGACCATTCCGGCATCCGGCGGCGGATGGGCGAGGAATTCGGCCTGAATCTGTCGGATGACCAGCCTCTGCTCGCCTCAGTCGGTGCCCTGACCCCGCGCAAGGGCCAGGAACTGGTGATCGCCAGCCTGCCCCATCTGCCCGAAGCGCAATTGCTGCTAGTCGGAGAGGGCGAAGACCGCGCGCGGTTGGGCGCGCAGGCACGGGATCTGGGTGTGACGGACCGGGTCCATTTCCTGGGCAGCGTGGATCATGACCTGTTGCCGGTCATCCTTTCGGCTGCGGACGCCATGGTGCTGCCCTCCTCCCATGAGGGGCTCGCCAATGCATGGGTGGAGGCGCTGGCCTGCGGCACACCTCTGGTGATCTGCGATGTCGGGGGTGCCCGCGAGGTGGTAACCGGTCCCGAGGCCGGTTTGATCGCCGAACGCAGCGTGGAAGGCGTCACGCGCGGCGTCCGGCAAATCCTGGCGAATCCTCCGGCCCGAGAAGACGTGGCGCGAATGGCCGAACAGTTCAGCTGGACCGCAAACGCCGCATCCCTTGCCGACTATTACAGCCGCCTGATCCGCGCCTGAGAGCGCCTCAGGATTCGCCCCGCGCGATCCGTTCCTGCTTGTCCGCCACGCTTTCCTGCGGGATGAAGCTGTTCGAATTTACGCCCAGCCAGATCAGGATCGGCGCGGCCATATAGACCGAGCTGTACGTTCCCACGAAAATCCCCAGCGTGATTGCCGCAACCAAGCCGAACAGGCTGGCGGGTCCGAACAGCAGCAGCGGAATCAGCGCAATGAGCAGGGTCAATGAGGTCATGACGGTACGGGCCAAGGTCTCGTTCACCGACAGATCGAGCAGTTCCGGCAGCGGCATCTTGCGGTATTTTTTCAGGTTCTCGCGAATACGGTCATAGATCACGATCGTATCGTTGAGCGAATAGCCGATGATCGCCAGAATTGCAGCGATGATCTGCAGGCTGAATTCCATCTGGAACAGCGCGAACATCCCCAGCGTCAGCGAAACGTCGTGAACCAATGCGAACAGCGCGCCGACACCAAACTGCCATTCGAACCGCACCCAGATATACAGCGAAATCGCCAGCATCGCAGCGAGCAGCGCCAGCACGGCCTTTTCACGGAATTCGCCCGCCACCTTGCCCGACACTGTATCGTTGCCGTCGCGGATCACGTTTTCGTAGCTGGACTCGATCGTCGAAATGACCTGGTTGCCGATCGCGGTTGCCGCGCCGGGGGTGTTCTCGACATCTTCCGGCAAACGAACGCGGATCGATACCTGGTTCGCGTCACCGAAGCGCTGGATTACCGGATCGCCATATCCCAGCGCGCCAATCTGTTCGCGCAGCGACGGAATCGGCGCTTCTTCCAGTTCGGAAAAGGTCAGACGAACTTCCTGCCCGCCGGCGAAATCCACGCCGTAATTGAGGCCCTTGGTCATCACCAACGCCCAGCTCGCTGCAATCAGCAGCAGACTGACGACGTAAAACGGCATCCGGTATTTCAGGAATTTGATGTTCGTATCGTCGGGAACGAGTTTCAGCAGTCGCATGGTCCCTTATCCCCTTAGATGTGCAAGTCTTGCGGACGCGCCTTGCGCAGCCAGCCGGCGACCCACAGGCGGGTCAGGGTGACGGCGGTGAATACGCTGGTGAACAGGCCAATGATCAGCACCACGGCAAATCCGCGGATCGGGCCGGAGCCGAAAATGAACAGCAGCACCCCCGCGATGAAATTGGTGATGTTGGCATCGTAAATCGCCCGGCTGGCTTCCTTGTAGCCGTTTTCGATCGCGGCTACCACGCGGCGGCCCCGCTTGCGCTCTTCGCGGATACGTTCGTTGATCAGCACGTTGGCGTCCACCGCGGCACCGATCGTCAACACGAAACCGGCAATGCCCGGCAGGGTCAGTGTAGTATTGAGCACGGCCATGATCCCCAGCAGCATCAGCACATTGAGCACCAGCGCAACCGTGGCGTAGATCCCGAAGCGGCCATAGGTAAAGACCATCAGCAGGATCACGAGCAGCGATCCGATACCCATGGCGAGCAAGCCCTTCTGGATCGAATCCGCTCCGAGGTCGGGGCCGACGGTACGTTCCTCGACCACGGTCAGATCGACCGGCAGCGCGCCGGAACGCAGCGAGATAGCCAGCGCGTTGGCGCTTTCGGTAGTGAAATTGCCGGAAATCTGGGCGGTGCCGCCGCGGATCGGTTCGTTTATGTTGGGAGCCGACAGCACCTTGCCGTCCAGGATGATGGCGAACGGCTTGTTCACGTTTTCCGTTGTCAGCTTGGCGAATTTGGCCCCGCCCTGCTGGTCGAAAGTGATCGTAACCACCGCTTCGTTGGTCTGCGGATCGACCGATTGCTGCGCGTTGGTCAGCGAATCGCCCTTGATCCCGCCGAGCCGGCGAACGGCGATCGAGGAACCGGCAAAGTCGCTCCCTTCGGCATAGGGGAATATCTGGCTTCCCGGGGGAGCAATGCCCTGCTCCACGTCGGAAGGCAGCGCGGTCAGGTCGACCAGTTTGAATTCCAGTTTGGCGGTCTGGCCGAGCAGGGCCTTGAGCTGTTCCGGATCCTGGAGGCCCGGAACCTGCACCACAATGCGGTTATCGCCTTGCCGGATGATGGTGGGCTCGCGCGTGCCGAGCGAATCGATCCGCTTGCGGACCACTTCGGTGGCGCTGTCCATCGCGTCGGTAACCGCATTGCTGATGCCGTCACTGGTGGGTTCCAGAGTAAAGCGCGTCTCGTCGACAACCGACAGGTTCCATTCGCGGGTCAGGCCAGTGCCATTGACGAGCGGCAACAGCAATTCGCGAGCCCGGTCCACGTCGGCGGCGCTTTCGACCATGAAACCGAGCTGGTTGCCGCTGGTCGAAACATCACCGATGCGGATCCGCGGTTCCGCCTGGCGCATTAGCGAACGGACGGATTCTTCCATGTTTTCGAGACGCTGTTCGGCCACCTGTGCCGGGTCTGCTTCCAGCAGGATGTGGCTGCCCCCGGCCAGATCGAGCCCGAGATTGACGGTTGGCTCCGGCAACACATCCGGCCAACGCAAATTGCCAATCGAGAAAATCGAGGGAAGCGCGCAGGCGATGGCGATCAGGGTGATCGACCAGAGCCAGATTTTTCTCCAGCGCGGAAATTCGAGCATCGTGGTGCCTTCGCTCAGTCGTTCGCTGCCGCACCGGCAGGCGGTACGATGTCACCGATGGTGCTTTTGACCGCCTTTACGCGGACGCCCTGCGCCAGTTCGATTTCCGCATAGGCATCGTCGACCTTCACGACCTTGCCCAGCAATCCGCCGGCAGTAATCACCTGGTCACCGCGCTTGATGGCGGCAATCTTGGTGGCGTGTTCTTTCTGCCGGCGCATCTGCGGGCGAATGATCAGGAACCAGAAAATCAGCCCCATGCCGACCAGCGGCAGGAACTGGATCCAGGCAGGCGGCGCTTCTGCGCTGGCCGCTGCGGCAAGAAAATCAATCATCGAAGGACCCTGTTCATCGTGAAGCAGCTAGGTGGGGAGCGCCTACCGGAAACGCAAGTTGATGCGCTCCCTGCCGCACTCCCGGCGATAGAAGCGCTGGCCTAGCATCTATGTCTGGCCAGAGCAACGCGGCAAAGCCTGCATTCCCGCAGCTCCGGCCGGGAACCTGTTCGCAAGCCTTGCCTTGTCATCGCAACCGCCATATAGGCGCCCGCTCCACCGGTTCGGGACGTAGCGCAGCCTGGTAGCGCATCACACTGGGGGTGTGGGGGTCGGAGGTTCGAATCCTCTCGTCCCGACCAGTGGATTCAATAGCTCTGTCGAGAAGAAACATCGTTTCTCGTCGTCAAGGCGCGAAGTGCGCTTGTCGGCATCGGCCACGTCGTGGAAACCGCCTGGATCCAGCGTGACCAACCGCCATCTTCCGGTTCCGCCAGTCTGCCCGAAGCCGGCGATAGCGGCCCAGCTCCAGGCACATCATCAGATCGCGATAAATAAAGGTCGCGGGAGCGCGGCCACCGGAAGGGCCTGAACCCGGAATGGCGCGCGCCGACCGGCTTTGGGAATAGCCAACCTTGTGATACATGCGATCCGGCCTTTATTTCGCACCTTGTAACCGAATTGCGTGTCGGTACGAACGAGGGGGATCAATTGATCAGGAGGAATACTTAATGAGCCGTCTGCGTACCTTGAACTTCCTTGCCTCTGTCGCCCTTCCAGCACTGATGCTGCTGCCGAGTGGAGCGCTTGCCCAAACCGCACAGGACGCAGCCGATGCGGGGGTCGAACCCATTGCCGAGGAAGGTGGAGGAGACGTGATCGTCGTTATCGGCACCGCCGGCGCCGGTATGCGCAGGCAGGATGCGGCCTTTGCGGTGACCACGATCAGCGACGACGCCATCAAGCAGATCGCTCCGTCCAGCACGGCTGACTTGTTCAAGATCATTCCCGGCGTATCTGCCGAAAGTTCGGGCGGCCAGAACGGCGCCAACATCTTCGTGCGCGGATTTCCTTCTGGGGGCGACGCCGAATTCGTCACCATCCAGCAGCAGGGGGTTCCGTTCTTCCCGCCCTCCACGCTCTCCTTCCTCGAGAACAGCCAGCTCATCCGGATCGACGAAACCTTCGACCGGGTTGAAGCGGTTCGCGGCGGCACCGGTGCGCTGTTCGGCTCGGGGCAGCCCGGTCTGACCGTCAACTTTGTACAGAAGACAGGTGGCTCCGAATTCGAGGGCCTTGGCAAGGTTGAGGTCACGGATTTCGGCGACATCCGGGGTGATGCCTATGTTTCAGGCCCTATCGGCCCCGACACCAGCTTCATGGTTGGCGGCTTCTACCGCGAAGGTGACGGCATCCGCGACGCCGGCTTCACTGCGGAACGCGGAGGCCAGATCAGCGCCAATATCGAACACCGGTTCGACCGCGGCAAATTGCTTGTCTTTGGCCGGTATCTCGATGATTTCGGCCAGTGGCTGCTGCCGATTCCCGTGATCCAGGATGGCGACGACATCAGCGAATTTCCCGGCTTCGATGCCGGCACCGGCACGCTTGCCGGACCGGAAACCCGCCGCGGCACTCTCAATGACGGGACGTCGATCGATCTGGCCGATGGACGCGGTGCGCAGGTCGTCAATTTCGGCCTGAACTTCGATTACGAACTCACCGACAATATCCAGATCCGTGAACGCGCGAGCTATCTGAACGGCGACGCCGATACGAACGGGCTCGTCCCGGCGGGGCCGCCGCAAACCGCGGCGAGCTTTGCCGCCGGCCTCGGGGGCACAATCGGCTCGCTCACCTTTGCCAGCACTGGCGCAGCCGCAGATCCCAACCAGCAAGTGATCCAATCCGGTCTCTGGCGGGTGCAAAAGGACATCGACGCCTTCGTCAACGATCTTTCGCTGCAATTCACCTTCGGCACCAACACACTCACCGGCGGTTTCTACTATTCGAGCTATTCGTCGAAGGATGACTGGAATCTCGGTAACGGGCTGCTGCTGACCGCCGAAGAGAATGCACGGCGGCTCGATTTGGTGCTCGCCGATGGCCGGACCGCCACCCGTGACGGGTTCGTCCAGGGCAGCTTCTTCAACGTCAATGCCGATTACGATGGCGAGGACATCGCGTTCTACCTCGTCGACGAATGGCAGATCACACCCGATCTGCGGATCGACGGCGGCATCCGCTGGCAGGAAACGAGCGTCGACGGAGTGCTCGAGAACAACACCTTCGGGGTCGATACCGACAACAATCCGAACACCCTGTTCAACAACGGCACCGCCGTGCTGAACGGCACGTTCCAGACCATCGAGTTCGAAGGCGATGAAGTCTCCTTCACGGTCGGCGCGAATTACGATTTCTCCGACTCCGTCGGTGTGTTCGCCCGCTACAGCCAGGGGCATATCTTCCCCTTCTTCGACAATCTTCGCGAAGGCCTCGATCAGACGCGCAAGGTCGATAGCATCGAAGGCGGCGTGAAAATTTCGACCGACGTCGTGCGCCTCTACGGCACCGTGTTCTACAACGAGTTCGAAGGTCTCTCGACGTTCCGGATCGTCGGTGGCGATCGCGTGGAAGCGATCGGCGGGGCCGAAACCTTCGGTGTCGAACTGGAAGGGGCCGTGGGGCCGTTCGAGGGCTTCACGATTGGTTTCTCCGGAACTTACCTCGACGCCACATTCCAGGATTTCTTTGCCAGCGGGGTGGACCTCACCGGCAATCGCGTGCAGCGTCAACCCGAATGGCAGGCACGCATTTCTCCGGTTTACGAGCACGACTTCGGGGACTTCGACGTGGCGGTGTTCACGTCGCTCGAATTCATCGGCGATCGCTTCTCCGATCCGGAAAACCAGCAACTGCTGCCCAGCTATACCGAGTGGGATGCCGGCATTTCGGTCGAATTCAACGATCGCATCCGGGTTCAGGTAACCGGCGACAATCTGACCAACGAGATCGGGCTCACGGAAGGCAATCCGCGCCTCATCGGGTCGCAGGGTTCGGGGGTTATCCTGGCTCGGCCCATTCTCGGGCGTTCGTTCAGGGCCAGCACGTCGATCCGCTTCTGAGGGCGGCGTGAAGCTGATTCAGCGTATAGGTCTGCCGTTCGCTGCGCTGCTGGTCAGCGCGGCGGCGGCACCGCCGCCGCCGCCTGCCGAGCTTTACGGCGAGCTGTTCGAGGCGGTCCAGCTTGGCCGCGTCTTTGGGGACGGCAAGACTTTCGTCGATGCCGTTCCCAAGCGGCCCCCCGCGGCGATCCTCGCCGATTCCCGGGAGTCGCGGCCGCCGGGCCGCGACGAACTCGAGCGCTTCGTGCGCGATAATTTCCAGCTGCCAGAGCCGCCCCCCGCTCCCCCATCGATCGATGTGGACCGGCCAATCGACGCGCATATCGCTGCACTGTGGCCGGTGTTGACGCGGCCGCCGCTGGACCCGCCGCAATGGTCATCGGCCATCGCGCTGCCCGAACCCTATGTTGTCCCGGGAGGCCGCTTCCGCGAAATCTATTACTGGGACAGCTACTTCACCATGCTCGGCCTGAAAGAGGATGGCGAACATGCGCTGATCGAAGGCATGCTGGCGGATTTCGAAAGCCTGCTCGAACGTTTCGGGCGCATCCCCAACGGAACCCGCACCTATTATCTGAGCCGTTCCCAGCCGCCGTTCTTTGCCCTTATGCTCGACCTGTCGGCCGGTGACAGCACTTCGCTTTCGGCCCGCAGAGGGCTCGCGGCCCTGCGCACCGAGCACGCGTTCTGGATGCGCGGTACGCAGTGCCTGGGCGCCGCCCCCGATCGGGAAAGCGCCTGCGAGCGCGTGGTGCGGATGCCCGACGGCAGTCTGCTCAACCGCTACTGGGACGATCGCGAAACCCCCCGCGACGAATCCTATGCGGAGGACGTCGCCACCGCTCAGGCGAGCGAACGCCCGGCAGCCGAGGTCTACCGCGATTTGCGCGCCGGGGCAGAAAGCGGCTGGGACTTCAGCTCGCGCTGGCTGGACGATACGCAGAGCCTGGAGAGCGTGCGGACGACCAGGATTGTGCCGATCGACCTCAACAGCCTGCTCTGGAGCCTGGAAACCAACATCGCCCGGCGCTGCGGCATTCTTGTCGATCTTTCCTGTGCGAGTGAATTCACCGTTCGCGCATCCGAACGCAGGATGGCGATGGATCGCTATCTGTGGGTCGCCGGGGAAAAGCGCTTCGCCGATTGGGATAGCCAGAAAAAGAAGGTCACACCGGTGCTCTCGGCGGCGACGCTATATCCCCTGTTCGTCGGGCTGGCGACACCGCAGCAAGCCGCGGCGGTGGCCGAAACAACGCGCAGTGACTTGCTCGCGACGGGCGGGCTGCGCACCACGCTCAGCAAGACGGGCCAGCAATGGGACAGCCCCAACGGGTGGGCTCCTTTGCAGTGGGTCGCCGTTGCCGGTCTCGGCCGCTACGGGCACGAGGAACTCGCGCGGGATATCGCCGAACGCTTCCTCGAAACTACCGACCTTGCCTACCGCAATACCGGCAAGATGCTCGAGAAATACGATGTCGAGCAGCGCCGTCCCGGTGGCGGGGGCGAGTATCCCGTGCAGGATGGCTTTGGCTGGACGAACGGTGTCGTCAGGGCGCTGATGGCCCGCTATCCCGATGCGGCGGCGACAGAACGGAGCGGTGAATTTCCCGCCGAAAGTGTGGCGCAGCCGTGATCAGGTCCCGATGAGTATCCGGACCGCCATTCTGGATAAATAATTTTCCTACACGAACCGATTTGGCTATCCGACAGCGCGAATTGCACTGTTGGAGAGCCCCATGCCACTTCTCGAATCGCTTATCGGCCCGATCGCCTCGATCATCGACAAGATCATCCCGGACAAGGAGGCCCGCGCCCGGGCGAAGCTGGAACTGATGAAGCTGGAAGGCACGCAGGAACTGCAAACCATCGAAGCGCGCATGGCCGCAATCGTGGCGGAGGCCAATTCCGCCGACCCGTGGACCAGCCGTGCCCGTCCCAGCTTCCTCTATGTAATGTATGTGATGATCCTTTGGGCACTCCCGATGGGCGTGCTCGCCGCGTTCAAGCCGGCCATGGCCCAGGATATCGCGGCGGGCATGAATTCCTACCTCGGCGGCCTGCCCGAACCGCTCTACGCATTGTTCGGCACCGGCTACCTCGGATATACGGCGGCCCGCCAATGGGGCAAGATCAAGGGTGTCGACCAATAGCGAAGGCGTTTTCGGCACAGGTGAAGAGTGATGTCCGCTGTTGTGGAAGTTTCGGAGCAGCGCGTTTGTCTGGCTTGTGGTGGTTAGCTGCCGTTGGGTTGCAACAACCAAAGCTCTAATTGAAGCAGGCCAGATTAAAAACAGTCCGCCATTGCAGCCTTGATAGCATTCTCAAAATCCTCAAGCGATTTCATTGATCCACCTTGCCAATCGGGATCGATAGCTCTGCCTAAGTCCCAAACCTCCCAAGCGGCAAAGGTTTCAAATTGTGAGTAATGATGGTCGCCCAAATCCTTGAACGTATTACTGCTCCAGGGTTGGGCTGCAATGTGAATCCAATATGCGTCGGTTAGAGAAGGAGCTCTCTTAAAACTGGCACTGTCCCAGTCCGCCGAATCGCTAGACGAACGCACGAGATTGGCAAACGTAACGAAGCGGAATGTGCCAAAATCGAGTTCATCCAGACTTGTCGCGCCAATTAGATATGCGGCGGCAGCTTCTCTCTCCTTTCCTGTTCCATTATTTCCGGCAAGGTTGGATGCGGCCCAAAAGTTCGCGCCATCTCCGGCTTCAAGCAATGGCGCTACTGAAGGCATAATTCGGCGTAGTTCATCCATCATAGCTGGCTGAGCATAAAGCTGCGCTCCGTAAAGTTGGGTCATCTCCAAGAACTTAAGTGTAGCTGCCAAAGATTCTCCCACCTTCGCCTGGGTTTCAATTGCGATAAGCAATTCCTGAAAGGTTGGTTTTTGTGCCGAGGTAGTCCCGTCGATCACGCTGAGTGTTCGCCCAAGCCCTTCGGCTTGCGGGCCCACGCCCTGCGAACGCTCGACCGTGCCAGATGTCATATCGGGAGCTAGAGGATAGCCAACGGGCCTGCGCCGCGCAGGTGAGAAGGATAAAGTCTCAACGCTCTCCCCCTCGATATTTTTCTGCACAATCTTGATGGTGGAAGGAAAGATACCCTGATCAAGGATAGCTTCACGCACTTGTGGGTGCAGGTTGATGTGCCGTGATAGATATCGTGCGAACCTCCGCCTCTCCTTTGCGTCAAACGCAAACCCCTCTTGACTTAGGGTCGCGACAATTTGGTCGCCAAACCGCCACTCCAATCCATTCTCCGTCTTCAACAATGACAAAGGATCCGATGGCGAAACTTGCGTGGCAAATTCCTGTTCCAGCCAAATCGCATCTGCAAAACCAAGTTCTTGACCAGCTTTGGGGTCAACTTCATTCAGAACCTTGCTAAGATAAAGGCGATTTTGCAACTCCATCTTACGAAATGCCGGACCAGCGAAACAGCTGTGGTTTGCAAAAATAGTTTCCGAGACTTTCCAGCTGAAAACTCGGCAGTGTCTATAATCGGTAATAGTCCGATCATCGCCTAAGCTGACGTAATCAAAATCATCTGCCAGCCGAACTATGCCGGATGTGACGACTGCTGGATTCACACTCGTCCTGACGTCGGATCGCACGTCGAAAACAATAGCGTCGTCGTGAGTTTGGTCTCTGAGGTCCAGTATTCGATTTGAACTCCAGTTGGGACCAATAATCTCATTTGCTCGTGCTGAGGTATCCCAAACAAGAATGAGAAAGAGACAAGCAATGGAATGGCGGATCATACATACCTCAATTAACGCTCGCCGCATGTGGCAATTCAGAACGAATCCGCATGGAGCACACCCCACTGTCTAACCCTGGTTGATCTTTGGCGCCAACCATCTGTGCCGTTAGCAGAACGTCAGCTAAGTCGCCGTGTCCGGAATTACCGCTTTTGTTGAGTTTACATCGTAAGCTGCCTATCCGGACAGCATGACTGACACGATCTACGTTCTCAACGGCCCCAATCTCAACCTGCTCGGGATGCGGGAGCCGGAGATTTACGGGTCCGACACGCTCGACGATATTGCCGGAATGCTGGAAGACCGCGCCCGAGAACTCGGCGTGGCGGTGGATGTCCGCCAGACCAATCATGAGGGGCACCTTGTCGACTGGCTGCACGAAGCGCAGGCGGAGGGCGCGAAGGCGGTGCTGCTCAACGCGGGGGCCTATACCCATACTTCGATCGCGCTGCTCGATGCGATCCGCGCGGTCCGTACTCCGGTGATCGAAGTGCACCTGTCCGATCCCAAGACGCGGGAGCCGTTCCGGCATCTTTCCTATGTCGGCATGGCGGCGGTGCAGACCGTCGAGGGACTCGGTGCGCGCAGCTATATCGTGGCGCTGGAGGCGGCGGCGGCGCTCTAGCTGTCCGATCAAACTGCCCCCTCCCCCCTTGCCAGCGGCCTGCCCGCAACGCATAGGCAGGCGCTTAATTGCAACAAGAGGCATTTCATGTCCGACACAAAATCCGCCGCAGGTCGCAAACCCGGTATGAATGTTGATACCGCGCTTGTCCGCGAACTCGCCGATATGCTCAGCGAGACAGGGCTCACCGAAATCGAAGTCGAAGATGGCGAACGCAAGATCCGCGTTGCGCGCGGCGCGCTGGCTGCGCCGATGGCTGCCCCGGCGCCGGCTGCTGCGGTTGCTGCCCCCGTCCTTGCCCCGGCCGAAGCCGCATTGCCGGATCACGCAGGCGCACTAAGATCGCCGATGGTCGGCACCGTCTATCTCGCCGCCGATCCCAGCGCGCCCAACTTCGTGAAGGCGGGCGACAAGGTTGCCGTGGGCGATACCTTGCTGATCGTGGAAGCGATGAAGGTGATGAACCCGATCACTTCCGACCGCGCCGGCACGGTGGTCGAGATCCTGGTCGACAACGCGCAGCCGGTCGAATTCGACCAGCCGCTGGTCCTGATCGCGTAAGGCGAACACCATGGGAATCAGCCGGATATTGATCGCCAACCGCGGCGAAATCGCCCTGCGCATCCACCGCGCCGCGCATGAAATGGGTATCGAGACAGTGGCGGTGCATTCCACCGCCGATGCCGAAGCCATGCACGTGCGCCTGGCCGATCACGCGGTGTGCATCGGCCCGCCGCCCGCCAGCGAAAGCTATCTCAACATGGCGGCAATCATCTCCGCCGCCGAAATCTCCCATGCCGATGCGATCCACCCCGGTTACGGATTCATGTCGGAGAACGCGAAATTCGCCGAGATCGTCGAAGCGCACGACATCAAGTGGATCGGCCCCAAGCCCGAACATATCCGCACCATGGGCGACAAGGTCGCCGCCAAGCGGACCGCAGGCGCGCTCGGCATTCCGCTGGTCCCCGGCTCCGATGGCGCGATCGAAGACGTGGTGGAAGCAGCGAAGATCGCGGACGAAATCGGCTATCCAGTGATCATCAAGGCGGCATCGGGCGGCGGCGGGCGCGGGATGAAGGTCTGCACCGGCCCGCACGAGCTTGAAACGCTGATGAAACAGGCGGGCAGCGAAGCGAAGGCCGCGTTTGGCGACGCCACCGTCTATCTCGAAAAATATCTCGGAAATCCGCGGCATATCGAATTCCAGGTGTTCGGTGACGGGGAAGGCAACGCGATCCATCTGGGCGAACGTGACTGTTCGCTCCAGCGCCGCCACCAGAAAGTGCTGGAGGAAGCGCCCTCCCCGGTCATTTCCGACGAGGATCGCCACCGGATGGGCGAAACCTGTTCGAAAGCGATGGCCGACATGGGTTATCGGGGCGCAGGCACCATAGAGTTCCTGTGGGAAAATGGCGAATTCTATTTCATCGAAATGAACACCCGCCTGCAGGTCGAACATCCGGTTACCGAAATGATCACCGGCGTCGATCTGGTGCGCGAACAGATCCGCATCGCCGATGGCAAGCCGCTGTCGGTGAAGCAGGAAGATATCGAGTTCAAGGGCCACGCCATCGAATGCCGGATCAACGCGGAGGACCCCTTCACCTTCACGCCCTCACCCGGCCTCGTCACCGCCTATCACGCGGCGGGCGGGATGCATGTGCGGGTCGATAGCGGCTTGTACGCCGGCTACAAAATTCCGCCTTATTATGACAGCATGATCGCCAAGCTGATCGTCTATGGCCGAAACCGAGA
>NZ_JAXMJI010000115.1:0-51619 GCF_034376665.1 Allopontixanthobacter sp.
ACATGCTTGATCGCAGGTTCGCCTTCGAAATACTTCAGTTCGATCCGAAGCGCCGGGTGCTTGCCCGTGGCGTCTTCGGAATAGCCACGGATGTAGCCTTCGCGCTGGAGAACTTCGAGTACGTTTGCACGCAGCTTGGAAGCGGGCGAAAGGACGGAATCCTTCTTCGCCTGCTGTCCGTTACGAATGCGGGTGAGCATATCACCCAGGGGATCGGTCATAGCCATCTGCTAATCCTTACCAGCTCGACTTGGTCACGCCGGGGATAAGCCCCTTGTTGGCGAGATTGCGCAGTTCAATGCGGTTGAGGCCGAACTTGCGGTAATAGCCGCGCGGGCGGCCGGTGGTGGTGCAACGGTTGCGCACACGCGTGGGATTCGCGTTGCGCGGGATTTCCGCCATCTGGAGACGGGCCATCAGACGCTCGCCCTCGTCGAGGGATTTGTCGTCGGCCACAGCCTTCAGCTTGGCGTATTTCGCCGCATACTTCTTGACGAGCTTCTTGCGACGCTCGTTCTTGTTGATGGAACTCAGTTTCGCCATTGGACTTAAGCTCTCTTCTTCTTACCGCTCATGCGGCCTGCTGTTCTTCGGCTTCTTCAGCCGGGTACGGGAAACCGAAAAGGCGGAGCAATTCCTTCGCCTCTTCGTCGGTTTTCGCCGTGGTGGTGACGATGATATCCATCCCGCGGACCTTTTCGATCTGATCGTAGGAGATCTCGGGAAAGATGATCTGCTCCTTCAGGCCCATGGCGTAATTGCCGCGGCCATCGAAGCTCTTCGGGTTCAGACCGCGAAAGTCGCGAATACGCGGCATCGCGATCGTCACCAGACGGTCGACGAATTCATACATGCGTTCGCGGCGCAGGGTTACCTTGCAGCCAATCGGCATGCCTTCGCGCAGTTTGAACTGGGCGATCGACTTCTTGGCCTTGGTGATGACCGGCTTCTGGCCGGCGATCAGCGCCATTTCTTCGGCAGCGGTCTGGACCTTCTTCTTGTCTTGGCTCGCTTCGCCCACGCCCATGTTGAGCGTGATCTTGTCGAGCCGCGGAACCTGAAGACGGTTCGTGTAACCGAATTTCTCGGTCATCGCCTTGACGATCACATCGTCATAGCGCTGCTTCATGCGGGGGGCAGTGGACTTAGCCATCGATTGTCTCTCCAGACTTGACCGCAACCCGGACCTTCTTCCCGTCACGCTCTTCAAAGCGGACGCGGGTCGGCTTGCCATCCTTGGGATCGGCCACGGCAACCTTGGACAGGTGCATCGGCGCTTCGAAACGATCGATGCCGCCCTGCGGGTTGGTCTGGCTCGGCTTGCGGTGACGCGCAGCGATGTTCACGCCCTGGACGACGACCTTGCCTTCTTTCGGCATGACCTTCTGGACGGTGCCGGTCTGGCCCTTGTCCTTGCCCGAGAGCACGACGACGCTGTCGCCCTTCTTGATCTTAGCGGCGGCCATTACAGCACCTCCGGCGCGAGACTGATGATCTTCATGAAACCGCGACCACGCAGTTCGCGGACCACGGGGCCGAAGATACGGGTGCCGATCGGCTCCTCGTTCTTGTTGACCAGAACCGCAGCGTTGCCGTCGAAACGGATCACGCTGACGTCGCTCCGGCGAACTTCCTTGCGGGTGCGAACGATCACCGCGCGGTGAACGTCGCCCTTTTTAACCTTGGCGCGCGGCTGCGCTTCCTTGATCGAAACGACGATCACGTCACCCACGCTGGCAGTCCGGCGCTTCGACCCGCCCAGCACCTTGATGCACTGGACGCGCTTCGCGCCGCTGTTGTCGGCGACCTCTAGATTTGATTGCATCTGAATCATCGATGCGGTTCCTTCTTACCCGGCTTACAGGATCTTGGGGGTAACCAGTCCTGCAGTTCCAAAAATCATTCAAAAATCAGGTCGTGCTGCCCGCGGCTGCCTCGACGTCGATATCGGCTTCGACGGCGACGCCCTTGCTGGCCTGCACCGTGTCGAGAACGCGCCATGTCTTGGTCTTGGAGATCGGCTTGGTCTCCTCGATCCGCACAGTTTCGCCCGTCTTGTGGACGTTGTTCTCGTCATGCGCGTGATACTTCTTCGAGCGCCGGATGATCTTCCCGTAAAGCGGGTGCTTCACCTTGCGTTCGACCAGAACGGTCACGGATTTGTCCATCTTGTCGGAGGTAATGGTTCCGACCAGGATACGTTTAGGCATCGCCCTGTCCTTACTTCGCTGTCGCTGAGGCCGACGCGCTCTGGCGTTCGGTTTGCAGCGTCTTGATCTGCGCGATCGCGCGGCGCACTTCCTTGATCCGGGCCGGCCGTTCGAGCTGGCTGGTAGCGGACTGGAAACGCAGGTTGAATTGTTCGCGCTTGAGTTCGGTCAGCTGGCTGTCCAACTGGTCGTCGCTCTTGGTGCGCAGGTCTTCGATCTTGCTCATCTTCAACCCTCCAGATGCGTGGTGTCACCCAGACGGGCAACAACCTTGGTCTTGATCGGCAGCTTCATGGCCGCGCGCTCGAAAGCGACGGCAGCCAATGGGCCGGGAACGCCGTCCAGCTCGAATATGATGCGGCCCGGCTTCACCCGTGCAGCCCAATATTCGACCGAACCCTTGCCCTTGCCCTGACGGACTTCAGCAGGCTTCTTCGACACCGGAACGTCCGGGAAGATGCGGATCCACAAACGTCCCTGACGCTTGATGTGACGGGTAATCGCGCGGCGGGCCGCTTCGATCTGGCGCGCGGTGATCCGCTCGGGCTCAAGCGCCTTCAGACCATAGGACCCGAAGTTCAGCGTGGTGCCGCCCTTCGCATCGCCCTTGATCCGACCCTTGAAGGTCTTGCGGAATTTCGGTTTCTTGGGTTGTAGCATTGCTCTTACCTAATCTCTACGCGCCGCCTTAGCGGGCGGGCCTTACGCCGGAGGTCTGGGCTTCCATCATCAACCGGTCCTGTGCCGTCGGATCATGCGCCAGGATTTCGCCTTTGAAGACCCAGACCTTGATGCCGATGATGCCATAGGCAGTCAGGGCTTCGGCTTCGGCGTAATCGACGTTGGCGCGCAGCGTGTGCAGCGGAACGCGGCCTTCGCGGTACTGTTCGACACGGGCGATTTCGGCGCCGCCGAGACGACCACCGCACTGGATCTTGATGCCTTCGGCACCCAGACGCATGGCGGACTGCATCGCGCGCTTCATCGCACGGCGGAACGCGATACGGCGGATCAGCTGATCGGCGATTCCCTGAGCGACGAGCTTGGCATCGACTTCCGGCTTGCGAATTTCGACGATGTTGAGCTTGACGTCGCTGTCCGTCATCGTCGCAAGCTTCGAGCGAAGCTTTTCGATGTCCGCGCCCTTCTTGCCGATGATGACACCGGGCCGCGCAGCATAAATCGATACGCGGCACAGCTTGGCCGGACGCTCGATCACCACCTTGGAAATCGCGGCCTGCGGCAACGTGTCCACGATGTACTTGCGGATTGCGATGTCTTCCTTGAGCAGCTGCGCATAGTTGCGCCCTTCGGCGTACCAGCGGCTGTCCCAGGTGCGGTTGATCTGCAGACGCAGGCCGATCGGATTGCTTTTATGACCCATGGCTTACGCTTCCTCTTCTTCGTGCTCGCGAACGACGATGCGCAGGCGGCTGAACGGTTTCAGGATCCGGGTCGACTTGCCGCGGCCACGGGTGTGGAACCGCTTCATCGTGATCGACTTGCCGACGCTTGCTTCCGCAACGACGAGCGAGTCCACATCGAGATCGTGGTTGTTTTCCGCATTGGCGATGGCGGAGGCCAGCACCTTGGATGCATCGCGCGCCATGGCCCGCTTGGAAAACGCCAGGATGTTCAGCGCTTCCTCGACCTTGCGGCCGCGGATCAGCGCAGCAACCAAATTGAGCTTCTGCGGCGAACCCTTGATCGTGTTGCCAACTGCCAGCGCCTCGTTATCGGCGACGCGGCGGGGGGATTTTGCCTTACCCATTAGCGTTTGCCCTTCTTGTCGGCAGCATGGCCCGGGAAGGTGCGCGTGGGCGCAAATTCACCAAGCTTGTGACCGACCATGTCCTCGTTGACGGACACCGGAATGAACTTGTGACCATTATAGACGCTGAACGTCAGGCCGACGAATTGCGGCAGGACGGTGGAGCGGCGTGACCAGGTCTTGATCGCGCCACGAGCACCGGAATCCTGCGCGGCTTCTGCTTTTTTCAGCAGGTGGAGGTCGACGAACGGACCTTTCCAGACGGAACGAGCCATCGGGGTTACCTCTTCTTCTTGGCGTGACGCGAACGGATGATCATCTTGTCCGTCTGCTTGTTGCTGCGGGTACGGGCACCCTTGGTCGGCTTGCCCCATGGAGTAACCGGATGACGGCCGCCCGAGGTCCGGCCTTCACCACCACCATGCGGGTGATCGACCGGGTTCTTGGCCACGCCGCGCGTAAGCGGGCGGCGACCCTTCCAGCGGGTGCGGCCAGCCTTGGCGAAATTCTGGTTCGAATTGTCAGGGTTCGAAACCGCGCCAACCGTACCCATGCAATCGCCCCGGACATACCGCTGTTCACCGGAGTTCAGACGGACGATCACCATACCGCGGTCACGGCCAACGAGCTGGACATAGGTCCCGGCGGAACGGGCGATCTGCCCGCCCTTGCCCGGCTTCATTTCCACATTGTGGCAGATCGTGCCGACCGGCATCTGCGCCAGCAACATCGCGTTGCCAGGCTTGGTATCGGTCTTCTCGCCGGCTACGATCACGTCGCCTTCGGCAAGCCGCTGCGGCGCGATGATGTAGTTCAGCTCGCCGTCCTCATACTTAACCAGCGCAATGAACGCGGTGCGGTTGGGATCGTATTCGATCCGCTCGACCGTAGCGGGCATATCCCACTTGCGGCGCTTGAAATCGATGAAGCGATACTTCTGCTTGTGACCACCGGCGATCCCGCGCGAGGTGACGTGACCCTTGTTGTTGCGGCCACCGGTCTTGCGCTTGCCTTCGGTAAGCGCCTTGACCGGCTTGCCCTTCCACAGGGCAGACTTGTCGACAAGGATCAGGCCGCGACGTGCGGGGCTGGTTGGTTTGTAATTTTTGAGTGCCATCAGTCCTGCCCTCAGATCGCGCCGGTGACGTCGATCGGGTCTTGCCCGTCAACCAGCGTCACAACCGCTTTTTTGAAATCGGAACGCTTGTAGGGACGACCCTTCCAGCGCTTCGTCTTGCCCTTCTGGACAACCGTGTTGACGCTTTTCACCTTTCGATCGAACAAAGCCTCTACGGCTTCCTTGATCTGCGGCTTGGTCGCGTCATTCGATACCTTGAAGACCACTGCGCCGAATTCGGAAAGCAGCGTCGACTTCTCGGTGATGTGGGGTGACAGGATGACGTCGTAATGACGTGCAGCCACTTCCTGCTTCTTAGCCATTGACGCGCGCCTCCAGCTTGGCGACAGCGTCCTTGGTCAGGATCAGCGTATCGTGTTTCAGGATGTCATAGACGTTGGCACCCATGGCCGGCATCACATTGACATTCGGGATGTTGCTCGCCGCCAGCCTGAACGTTTCGTTCACGCCTTCGCCGTCGATCACCAGCACTTTACCAGCATAACCGGCCTTGCCGAAGATTTCCGCGAGCAGCTTGGTCTTGTTGTCTTTTAGCTCGAGACTGTCGACAATAACCAGGCCGTCCCGGGCTTTGCTCGACAGGGCCATTTTCAGGCCGAGCGCGCGGATCTTCTTGTTCAGCGACGGGTTGAAATCGCGGACCCGCGGACCGTGAGCCTTGCCGCCACCGATGAAGATCGGGGCTGCGCGGTCACCGTGACGGGCAACGCCGCCACCCTTCTGCTTGCCGAATTTCTTGCCGGTACGCGCCACATCGGACCGCTCGCGCGCGCCGCGGGCAGTGCCGCGACGGTTCTCGAGCTGCCACGTGACCACGCGGTGGAGGATATCGGCGCGCGGCTCGACACCGAAGACGGTATCGTTGAGCTCGATGTCGCCGGATGCCCCGGTTACCTTGGCACCGTCGATTTTCTGGACCTTCACCTTCACGGATCAGCCCTCCTTGTTCGTGTCGGAATCCGGAGCCGCGGTTTCTGCGGTTTCGGTTTCGACTGCTACGGGAGTTTCCTGGGCGGCTTCGGCCTTGGGAGCCTTGGTGTCGATGATCGCGCCGGGGAACGGAACGCCCTCGGGCAGCTTCAGCTTCACCGAATCGCGAACGACCAGCCAGCCATTCTTCGAGCCAGGGACAGAACCCTTCACGAACAGCAGGCCGCGGTCGGCGTCGGTGCGCACGATTTCGAGGTTCTGCTGCGTGCGCTGGCGATCACCCATATGACCGGCCATCTTCTTGCCCTTGAACACGCGGCCCGGATCCTGGCGGTTACCCGTCGAACCGTGCGAGCGGTGGGACAGAGACACACCGTGAGTGGCCCGAAGACCCCCGAAGCCCCAACGCTTCATGGCGCCGGCAAAGCCTTTGCCCTGCGTGTGGCCGGTGATATCGACCTTCTGGCCGGCGATGAAGTGGTCTGCACTGATGGTCGAACCGATCGGCAGGAAACCTTCTTCACTTTCGAGCCGGAATTCGGCGACCTTGCGCTTCAGCCCGACTTCCGCCTTGGCGAAATGCTCACGCTGCGGCTTGGCGACGTTTTTTTGCTTGGCTTCGCCCGAACCGACCTGAAGCGCGAAATAGCCATCACGTTCGGCAGTGCGGTGCGATACGACCTGGCATTCCTCAAGCGCGAGGACGGTGACCGGCACATGGCGGCCATCCTCCTGGAAGAGGCGGGTCATCCCGACTTTTTTAGCGATCACGCCTGTGCGCATCACCAATCTCCTAAAACAGAGGCATCCGGACCATTCCGGATGCTTGCCAACCCAGATTGTAATGCGTCACCCCGTCCGGGCTGAGTGCCTTCCATTCGCCGCTGGGGCTCGGGAAGACGAGACGGGGGACGCTTGCCCGGCAATCGCCGGAGGTATCCCATTTGTCTTCATCCCGGCTTGCACCGGGATGTAAAAATCAAGCCAGCTTGATTTCCACGTTCACGCCAGCGGCGAGATCGAGCTTCATCAGCGCATCGACCGTCTGGGCGTTGGGCTGCACGATGTCGAGCAGCCGCTTGAAAGTCCGCACCTCGAACTGCTCGCGCGACTTCTTGTCGATGTGCGGGCCGCGGTTCACGGTGAACTTTTCAATATGCGTCGGCAGCGGAATGGGGCCACGAATGAGCGCGCCGGTGCGGCGTGCGGTATCCGCAATCTCGCCGGTTGCCTGGTCGAGCACGCGGTGATCGAACGCCTTCAGGCGAATGCGGATATTCTGAGCTTCCATTACCTACTACCGATGCGAAAGAGCCAAGAAACACCCCGTCAGGAGCACTTCATAAAACAAGAGACCGCCCCGCCTCGCCAAGCCTTCATGGAAGGTCATGGGAAGGGGCGGCCCCCAAAACTAATCAGCGAAAACTGACCAGCCGAATCGCCCGAATGAATCGGGTTCCCCGGCTGGTGCAGCGCCTATATTACTTCGTGATCTTGCTGACAACCCCTGAACCGACCGTACGGCCGCCTTCACGGATTGCGAAACGAAGACCTTCGTCCATCGCGATCGGAGCGATCAGCTTAACGCCGATCGTCACGTTGTCGCCCGGCATGACCATTTCGGTGCCCTCGGGGAGGATCACTTCACCGGTCACGTCGGTGGTGCGGAAGTAGAACTGCGGACGATAGTTCGCGAAGAACGGCGTGTGACGGCCGCCTTCGTCCTTCGACAGGACGTAAACTTCGGCGTTGAAGTCGGTGTGCGGGTTGACGGTACCGGGCTTCGCCAGAACCTGTCCACGCTCGACATCGTCACGGCCCACGCCGCGAACCAGGGCACCGATGTTGTCACCGGCTTCACCGCGATCGAGCAGCTTGCGGAACATTTCGACGCCGGTCACAACCGTCTTGCCGGTGTCCTTGATGCCGACGATTTCGACTTCGTCGCCAACATTGACGATACCGGTTTCGACACGGCCGGTCACAACCGTACCGCGACCCGAGATCGAGAACACGTCTTCGATCGGCATCAGGAACGGCTTGTCGATCGGACGATCGGGCTGCGGGATGGCTTGGTCGACGGCTTCCATCAGGGCAATGATCGAATCCTTGCCGATGGCGTCATCGCGGCCTTCGAGAGCGGCCAGAGCCGAACCCTTGACGATAGGAATGTTGTCGCCGTCGAAATCATACTTCGAAAGCAGTTCGCGAACTTCCATTTCGACGAGCTCGAGGATTTCCTCGTCATCGACCTGGTCGACCTTGTTCAGGTAAACGACCAGAGCCGGCACGCCGACCTGACGGGCAAGCAGGATGTGCTCGCGGGTCTGCGGCATCGGGCCGTCAGCAGCGTTCACCACCAGGATCGCGCCGTCCATCTGGGCAGCACCGGTGATCATGTTCTTCACATAGTCGGCGTGGCCCGGGCAATCGACGTGCGCATAGTGGCGCGCGGCGGTTTCGTATTCGACGTGTGCAGTCGAAATGGTGATGCCGCGCTCGCGCTCTTCGGGAGCCTTGTCGATGTTGGCGAAATCGACAGCGGAACCGCCGTGGATTTCAGCCATCACCTTGGTGATTGCTGCTGTCAGCGTGGTCTTGCCGTGGTCGACGTGACCGATGGTGCCGATGTTGCAATGCGGTTTTGTCCGCTCAAACTTAGCTTTCGCCATTGTCTCTAACCTCTACTCAAATGAACTGAATGATTGCGGGAAATGAACGGCACCCGCTGAATCAGGCGCCGCCACTAGACGGTAGCTTGCGGTTAGGCAAGCTTCTCCTTGACCTCTTGTGCGACACTCGCCGGCACTTCCTCATAGTGAGAGAACTGCATCGAGTAATTTGCCCGGCCCTGGCTGAACGAACGCAGCTCGTTCACGTAACCGAACATATTGGCCAGCGGCACCAAAGCTTCGACTGCCTGGGCATTACCGCGGGTGTCGGTGCCTTGAATTTGGCCACGACGGGAGTTGAGATCGCCGATAACGTCACCGAGATAATCTTCCGGTGTAACGACTTCAACCTTCATCACCGGCTCGAGCAGCTTGATACCGCCACGCTCCGCCGCTTCACGCATCGCACCGCGACCGCAGATTTCGAACGCCACCGTAGATGAGTCGACATCATGGTAGGCGCCGTCCGTCAGGCGGACAGTGAAGTCGATGATCGGGAAGCCGATCAGATAGCCGCTGGCTGCCTGTTCGCGCATGCCCTTTTCCAGCGACGGGATATATTCGCGGGGAATATTGCCGCCCTTGATGGAATCTTCGAACACAATGCCCTGGCCGCGTTCACCGGGAATGAACACTGCCTTGGCGCGGGCGAACTGGCCCGAACCACCGGACTGCTTCTTGTGCGTGTAATCGACTTCGATTTCGCGGCCCAGCGATTCGCGGTATGCCACCTGCGGCGCACCGACATTGGCTTCGACCTTGAACTCACGCTTCATCCGGTCAACCAGGATGTCGAGGTGAAGCTCGCCCATGCCCTTGATGATGGTCTGGCCGGATTCGTGATCGGTCGAAACGCGGAACGAAGGATCCTCTGCCGACAGACGATTGAGCGCGACGCCCATCTTTTCCTGGTCGGCCTTGGTCTTGGGTTCCACCGACAGTTCGATCACCGGCTCGGGGAATTCCATCCGCTCGAGAATGATCGGCTTGGCCGGATCGCACAGGGTATCGCCCGTGGTCGTGTCCTTGAGCCCGGCAATCGCGACGATATCGCCAGCGAACGCTTCATCGATATCTTCGCGGTTGTTGGAATGCATCAGCAGCATGCGGCCGATCTTTTCCTTCTTGTCCTTCACCGAATTCAGCACGCCGCCCTTGGTTAGATGGCCGGAGTAGATGCGGGTGAAGGTCAGCGAACCCACGAACGGATCGTTCATGATCTTGAACGCCAGCGCGGAAAATGGAGCTTCGTCGGACGACGCCCGGGTTTCTTCCTTGTCGCTGTCAGGCAGAACGCCCTTGATCGCAGGAACGTCCAGCGGGCTGGGCAGATAATCAACCACTGCGTCGAGCAGCGGCTGAACACCCTTGTTCTTGAACGCGGAACCACACACGATCGGCACGAACACCTGATCTAGCGTGCCCTTGCGGATCAACCGCTTCAGCGTCGCCGCGTCGGGGATGTTGCCTTCGAAATAGGCTTCCATCACTTCGTCATCGAGTTCGACCACGGTTTCGATCAACGCACTGCGATAATCCGCGGCCTTGTCGGCCATGTCTGCGGGAATATCGATATATTCGAATTCCGCGCCGAGGCTTTCATCCTTCCAGATGATCCCGCGGTTGTTGACCAGATCGACGAGACCCTTCAGCCCGCCTTCGATACCGATCGGAAGATACAGCACGAGCGGCTTCGCACCCAGGCGGTCGATGATCGACTGGACGCAGTAGTAAAAATCGGCGCCGGTGCGATCGAGTTTGTTGATGAAGCACATTCTTGGAACTTTGTATTTGTCCGCCTGGCGCCACACGGTTTCGGACTGCGGTTCCACGCCGGCCACGCCGTCGAACACGGCGACCGCACCGTCGAGCACGCGGAGCGAGCGTTCGACTTCGATGGTGAAGTCGACGTGCCCGGGGGTGTCGATGATGTTGATCCGGTGCTTTTCGCCCTTGCCGTCCTCGTTGGCCCAGAAGGTCGTGGTGGCGGCGGAGGTGATCGTGATCCCGCGCTCCTGCTCCTGCTCCATCCAGTCCATCGTCGCCGCGCCGTCATGCACTTCGCCGATCTTGTAGGATTTGCCGGTGTAATAGAGGATCCGCTCCGTCGTCGTGGTCTTCCCGGCGTCGATATGCGCCATGATGCCAATGTTGCGGTAGCGTTCCAGCGGGTATTCGCGGGCCATGGATAATTCCTGTGGTGCTATAGAGAGGGGACCGCCCGATGCGATCCCTCCCCCATATGGTTACTAATGCGACCGGTTGGCCCTCGACAGGCTCAGGCTGAGCGGAGTCGAAGGGGGTTCAACCGGTATATATTACCAGCGGCGTTGCCGGCGGACCACTGTTACCAGCGGTAGTGAGAAAATGCACGGTTGGCGTCGGCCATCCGGTGCGCGTCTTCCCGCTTCTTCACTGCGTTGCCGCGGTTGTTCGCCGCATCCATCAACTCGCCCGACAGACGCGCCGCCATGGTGGTTTCCGGACGGCCGCGCGCCGAGGAGATCAGCCAGCGGATCGCCAGCGCCTGGGCACGTTCGGGGCGAACCTCGACCGGCACCTGGTAGGTGGCACCGCCAACGCGGCGGCTGCGGACTTCCACCTGCGGCTTGATGTTGTTCAGCGCATCATGGAACATCTGGATCGGATCGGTCTTGGCCTTGGCCTCGACCGTGGCGAGCGCACCGTAAACAATGCTCTCGGCAGTGGATTTCTTGCCATCATACATGAGGTTGTTCATGAATTTCGACAGGATCTGATCCCCAAACTTGGGATCGGGCAGAATGACCCGCTTTTCGGGACGACGACGACGTGACATTTTTATCTCCAAAATGTCCGGAATGTCAGCGGAGGTCTTGAACCGTCATCCCAGCGAAAGCTGGGACCGTTCTCCACTTGGCACTCGGTTTCTATACTTCGAACTCGGGGTGTCCGCCTTCCCTGCGAGCGATCCCCGCGTTCGCCGGGATGAAGGGCAGTGGGTGGAGGCCGCTCCAGCCCTTACTTCGGACGCTTGGCGCCGTACTTCGAACGGCTCTTGCGGCGATCCTTGACACCCTGCGTATCGAGCACGCCGCGCAGCACGTGGTAACGCACACCGGGAAGGTCGCGCACACGGCCGCCACGGATCAGGACAACGCTGTGTTCCTGAAGATTGTGGCCCTCGCCGGGGATGTAGGAAATCACTTCGCGCTGGTTGGTCAGGCGGATCTTGGCCACCTTGCGCAGTGCGGAGTTCGGCTTCTTCGGCGTCGTGGTATAGACGCGGGTGCATACGCCGCGTTTCTGCGGGTTCTGTTCCATCGCAGGGACCTTGCTCTTGGCCTTCTGGGGAACGCGGCCCTTGCGGACCAGCTGGTTGATTGTCGGCATGAAGTACTCTTCACCTGTTACGTGGCGCGGATGACACAAAGGTGAAGTGGCAAGGGATCGCGCGGCCGCTTTCCTGCAAAGGCAGGAACCCAGCGAAACACGGAACGCCGCGAAAGCGACATTCCGTGTGCACGAGCCTGAAACACTCCACCTGATGCCAAGACACCGGGTTACTTTGACGGCTGCCCCGAGAGAGGGATGTTACCACCCCTTCCAACAGAGAAGGGCCCATTCGATTGCGCGAAAGGCCCCCGGAACATAACCGGCAATGTTCAGCTCTATCTGTCCTAGGCAGGCACTCGGTGAGGAGGTTCCCGCTTCGGATGGGGCGCCTTTATGTTGGATTCGGGTTGGGGTCAAGTGGGGGGTGGTGAAGCGGGGACGGTCAAATGTCGTACCAACCGTAATAGGGATAGCTCGACCAGGTCAGCCCGCCCCGGCCATAGACATCATTGCTGCACACCGCGGGGAGCGTAGCTGCCACGGCAAGTGCGAGCGCTGCTGCGATGGTTTTCATGGCGGGCCGCCTCCGGTTGTGGGGACCGGGGGGAGTTTGCGACTATGGGCGGCGGGGTGGAATCAGGGAATGTGCGTAGGTAAGGGGGTTAAGTAGTTGACTCGGAGCTATCCTGTGTAATGTCAAAATGGATGCTGCCGATCACCTGTGATCCAGAAGTTGATTCAAGCTCGACAGCTATTCGACCCGCTTGCTCAACCGGAAACGGAGCCGCTACCAAGTGGCTGAAAATTCCTGCGATTGGATTTCCCATACTCCTCGCATCATTGAGCGTCTTTTCGACCAAATCTTCTCTGATCGTGTTGATTAGGATGCGATCCCCATTTGGATAGTGGAGATATAATCTTAGCTCCTCCGCTGTGCAACTGATCGGGATGTTAATTCTGACGTAGATGACGAACTTTGGAATCGCACCGGGGAGGCTGGGCACACGCAAATTGTCACCGACAATTCCCATCAAGGAGTATGTGCCCTGCTTTTCCTCCCTGACATCTTCACAAAAGAGGGCAATTGCTGACATCTCATGCATCTGAAGGAACTCGTGTAATATTGTCTTCGTGATGCCGTTCAACTTGGAACGCATTAGAATACTGAGAGATCTGGGTGAATGGATTCGCACCCTTTT
The DNA here is from genome assembly GCF_034376665.1 of Allopontixanthobacter sp. Taxonomy (NCBI): domain Bacteria; kingdom Pseudomonadati; phylum Pseudomonadota; class Alphaproteobacteria; order Sphingomonadales; family Erythrobacteraceae; genus Allopontixanthobacter; species Allopontixanthobacter sp. The sequence continues at coordinate 13,236 of NZ_JAXMJI010000115.1, forward strand.
CGTCAGCTGGGGTATTACTGCCAAAGTCAGCAATTGATCGCTCTAACTCAAACCGGGGATCAAACCCCAAGGCCCAAGCCAACTCAGCGACACGGCTGAGTGTCATGTCTTTATGACCACGCAATTGGCGATTAATCACAGATCTGTGCACGCCCAGTGCATTCGCGATATCGGTTTGGCTGACGTCCGGCGAAGACGCATAAGCCCGTTGGAGCTTTCTACGCACGCTATTAACAAATCGGGACGCAGCTCTTCGGCTAGGGGAAACAGAAATTTGAAACGACGTCATTTGGATTATTCCCAGCAACAAATTTTGGTTCATCTAAATCAAGTGCGCTTCTGAGGCGCACAGCTTCATCTCTGTGGCCGTCATATAGATTCGACTTTTTTATATCCGAAGTAAGGCCCCCGTTCGTGCAGATGAAGCAATCTCTTGCAGCAAACCAACCAAACAGACGAGTATCCGCTGTTTTCAATTCCCACACTCCATGCCTAATGTGACGAATCGGACGAATTTGCCGCTCAAACATAAGCTCGTGACCTGAACAAAACTCGACGAAAAAGTCGTCCAACTGCTCACTTGGAGTTATTTCCAAATTCCAATCTGAAGCTAATCCTGGAAGACTTTCGGTAAGCCAGCGCACTGCTGTAGGAAAGGCATAAATCCGGCGCTCCTCCTGCTCTCGCCAGCTCAAGCATGCTTCAAGCTTTTGCAGCTCGCCTCGCTGAACTAGATCTAGTAGTGTTGCCATGTAAGTCAACAGCCTTGCGAAAAACATAACGTCATGTGAGGGTGCCTTGGCGACAAGGCACTGGGTCAAATTTTTAGAAATTATATTTTATATGAACGGGTTGGTGCCAAGAAATCTGCCAACATGCAAGCGTCAAGCATCTGGATTATGGTGTATGGTAATTCCGGCAGTAATTCCGGGGACAGTATACTTATCTCTAGTGGGGAATTCCGGGGACAGGGAATTCCGGGGACAGGAATTCCGGGAACAGGAATTCCGGGGACAGGATACTTATCTCTAGTGGCGTTCGCCTGCCGCCCCAAAAAGAGGGCGCGCCGTTGGCGGCATTCCAGGATCGGTTTTTTTGTTTAGCCCCTCAAGCGCCGGGCGCGAGCCATCCGGCTCGCTTGGCTTTCCTCGCATAAGCTCGGGCGGGCGGTCGCCCTTTGGCTGCCGCGACCAAGCTTCGGGTGGCTGCCGGACGGCTTCGGTTCTTGCTGCATGATTTGCGGGGTTGGCGCGTGTGGCACCGGCCCCTCCACCACCCTCCCCGCGCTTCGTGCAGGGAGGATCGAGAAAACATTTTCCTACTCGGGCGAATTTTGCAATCTGGGGTGGATTATGACCAAGCCCTCCCCGCCCTCCGCCGAAAACTCCGCCCCCGCGGCATCCCCCCTCGCCTGTTCCTCCGCGCGTCCGTCGCGGCGCACTTCGCGCGCGGCGTTTCGGGGGTTTCCGCCTGCGCCGGATGATCCTCTGCTTTCCTTCACCCCCGTTCCCCATTCCCGCCCCCGCTCCAATTCCATCACCGCCCCGCTCCAGCGCGCCTTTATCGCGCAACTGGCCGCCACCGGCATCGTCACCCAGGCCGCTCGCCACATCGGCAAATCGCTGGAGGCGCTGTACAAGCTGCGCCACCGGCCCGGGGCGGAGGAATTTGCGGCGGCGTGGGAAGCGGCGGTGGATCTGGGGGTGGCGCGGCTGGAGGATTGTGCGCTCGCCCGCGCGATCGAGGGCGAGGAGCGTCCGCTGGTTTCTCGCGGCGAGATCATCGGCACATGGCACAGGCATAACGAGGCGCTGGTGATGTTCCTGCCGCGCCAGCGGAGGCCGGGGCGCTATTCCGCGGGTGTGCGCGACGGGGGCAACCTCAAACCCGGCAATCCGATGTACGAAACGCTCAAAAAGGAAATCCTCGCCGAGGCCTACGGCGAATCGGTCGCCAACGAGGACGAGATCATCGGCTCCATCAACGCCAAGCTGGACGCGATGATCGCCCGCAAGAAAGCGGCGGAGGCGTTGCTGTCGGGCGAGGAGCCGGAGTAAACCGAAGCCCGGTCAGCTTGGCGCGGGCCATTCCCGTGCCAGCAGGCCCCAGATCAGGCTGTCGCGCACGCCGATATGGGTTTTCCACGCCTCGCGCAGGCGCCCCTCCAGCGTGAAGCCCAGCCCCTTGACCAGCGCATTGGACGCGGCATTGTCCGGATCGACATCGGCCCACACCCGGCGCATCGCTTCCTTCTGGAACAAATGCGATATCAGCGCGCCGACGCATTCGCGGGCGATGCCCTGCCCGTGCCGGCCGAGCACCGTGGCGTAACCGATTTCGGACACGCCCTCCATTCCCGGGCTGGCGATCACGCGGCATACCGGCTCGCCGCTGCTGCGTTCGATCGCGGCCCAGCTGCGCCCGTCCCAGTCGGTGGAAAGCAGCCATGCGGCAAGCTCTTCCCGGCTGGTGAACGCCTCCCGGCTCCACCAGCGCATATTGCCGGGATCGGAGAATGCGGGCCAGAATGCCGCGACATCGCCCGCGGTCAATTCCCGCAGGACGAAGCGTTCGCTCTCGATGGTCGGAACGGTCGCCATGGGCCGCTATCCCGCCGAAAGGAAGGCGACCAGCGCCTTGACCTTTTTCTGCCGCCACTGCGGTAGCGGGGCGACCAGCCAATAGGCGCGGCGCCCCTCGTCCGGCCCTTCCAGCGCGACCAGCCGTTTCTGGCCCAGCGCTTCCTCCACCAGCAGATAGGGCAGGATCGCCTTGCCCATCCCGGCCATGGCCGAACTCAACGCCTGTCCGGCATTGCCCGCCTGGATGCTCGCCTCCGCCCCTTCGGGCAAGGGCGCGCCGGGCCAGTCGATCCAGTCGTCCGGCGCATCGGGCGCGGCCACCACCACGCGCAACGCCGGGGCCAGCTCGACCCCCTCCAGATCGCCCGGGCCATCGACCAGTCGGACCGCGAAATCGAGGTTCGTCTCGGTGAAATCGGCATTCTCGTCCGCCACCAGCTGGAACCTAACGCCGGGGTTGCTGCGGCGGAAGGCGGCGAGCCGGGGGGCGAGCCACTGGGCGTAGAATTCGCGCGGAGCGGCAATCGCATAGCGGTCGCTCGCCTGCCCGGCCTGCATCGCCTGCACGCTTTCCTCGAACCGCAGGAAGCCTTCGCGCAGCGAATCGAGCCCGGCGCAGCCTTCGTCGGTCAGTTCCAGCCCCTTGCTGGTGCGGCGGAACAGCACCGTGCCCAGATGATCCTCCAGCGCGCGGATCTGCTGGCCCACGGCGGCCGGCGTCACCGCCAGCTCGTCCGCCGCGCGGGTGAACGACAGATGCCGCGCGGCGGCATCGAACACGCGCAGGGCGTTGAGGGGCAAGTGAGTCCGCTTCATTCGCCCGCATCTAGGGCGCTCGGCCCCGCGCCGCAACTGCGCTATTGCCGCGGGGCCGGGCGCAGTTTGTTATGCGGAGACGGGCTCGGCCATCTGGGTGGTCAGCCCGCCGAGCGCTTCGCGCAGGCTTCGCGCCAGTTCCGGATCGGTCAGCACCCCGGCCTGCGCATCGAACGCAGTCCCGAAATTGGCGACGCCGAGGCTGCCGCGAATCTCCGATCCGAAATAGGGCGCGGAGGTCTTCGCGGCGGCGAGCACACTGGCGGCACCGCCCGGCCCCGGCGAGGCCGACAGCGCGACCATCGGCTTGCCGGCATAGACCTTGCCTTCGAGCCGGGACGCCCAGTCGAAGATGTTCTTGTACGCCGCGGTGTAATGCCCGTTATGCTCGGCAAAGGAAATCAGCAGCGCATCCGCCTGCGCGATCCGGGCGCGGAATTGCCGGGCGAGTTCGGGAATTCCGTCCGCCACTTCGCGGTCCATCGAATAGATCGGCATTTCGTAATCGCTCAGGTCGAGCGTTTCGATCTCAGCCTCGGGCATCAGTTCGGACCGCAGGACATCGGCGGCATGATGGACCAGCATCCGGTTGATCGACTGGCTGGAATTGCTGGCGGAAAAGGCGAGAATTTTCATGGGTGCGGCTCCTGAAGGACTGTTTCACCGGTTGCTATGCCATGTTGCATCAATAAGGTATAGAGACGGGAATGCGCATCCAATGCGCGTTTTTACAGCAACAAGGTGCGCGCGATGCAGCATTGGAACGAGGTCAGGACCGCCGCCACCGTCGCCCGGCTCGGCACTGTCAGCGCCGCGGCAGACGCGCTGAATGTCCACCGCGCCACTGTCACCCGGCATATCGACACGCTGGAAGGCGCGCTCGGGGGCAAGCTGTTCCAGCGCAACCGGCGGGGCTTCCTGCCCACCGATCTCGGGCGGCGGCTGCTCCAGATCGCCGAAGCCTGCGAGGAGCAGTTCGACCAGCTGTTCCTGCACGCGAAAAGCCAGGCGGAGGTCATCGAGGGCGACCTCGTGATCACCTCGATCGCCCAGATGGCCGAGCATCTGTTTCCGGTGCTCGCGGAGTTCGGGCGGCGGCACCCCTCGGTCAAGACCCGCTTCCTCGCCAGTCAGGACCTCGCGAAACTGGAATACGGGGAGGCGCATATCGCGCTGCGCGTGGGCGCCAAGCCGCAGGACCCGGACAATGTCGTGCGCAGCGCCGGAACCATGCACATCGGGCTGTACGCCCACCGGTCCTACGCCGCGGAGCACGGCGTTCCGCGCGGCGAGGCGGATCTGGCCGGCCACCGCTTCATCGGCAGCGACGCGGCAAATCCCCGCGCGCCGTTCCTCAAATGGATGGCGCAGCACATCGCGCCGCGGGACGTGGTGCTGATCAGCAACGATATTCCCAGCCACACTTCCGCGGTGCTGGCGGGGGTCGGGATCGGCTTCCTGCCCGAATATCATGTCGCCGATCATCCCGAGCTGGTGGAAATGCTGCCCCCCCGCGCCGAATGGGCGGTGACGCTGTGGCTGGTGACCCATGTTGATCTGAACCGCACCCCGAAGGTGCGCGCGTTCCTCGACCTGATGGGCGATCCGGCGGCTGGCTGGCGGTTCGGCTGATCAGTCGGCCGTGGCGGGTGCGGCCAGCGGAAAATAGGGGATCGCCACTTCGAACGGAGTGCCATCGGACCGGGTGAAGGTAAAATAACCCTCCATCGAACCCTGCGGCGTGGTCAGCGGACAGCCGGATACGTAATCGTGAGTCTGGCCCGGTTGCAGCACCGGGGTTTCCCCCACCACCCCCTCGCCATCGACATGGCTGATCAATCCGCGTCCGTCGGTGATTCTCCAATGGCGCATCTTCAGCTGCACCCGCTCTTCCGAGCCGTTCTCCAACCGGATATGATAGACCCAGAACCATTTTCCGGCATCGGGCTGCGATTGTTCGGGCAAGAAGCTTACCGCCACCCGGACGGTGATATCGTGCGTTATCGCGGCGTGCTGGAAAAGCTCTTTCATGTCACCCGCAAGGGTAACCCGGCTTGCGTTCCGCCACAAGGGAGCTTGCGAAAGGCTACGCCGCAACGCGCAGCAGGTTTCGACCTTCGCGTTTGGCGGAATAGAGCGCGAGATCCGCCGCGAGCATCAGCGCGCGGTCGTCTAGTCCACTGGAATGCCCCGCGACACCAATGCTGACGGTCACTTTTTCGAGACCGGCTTCGGGCCAGGCGAGTTCCGCAATGTCTGCGCGCAGCCGTTCCGCAAGCGGCGTTGCGGCAGCGGCAGTCGTCCCCGGCAGGATGAGCACGAACTCCTCGCCGCCGATCCGCCCGACCCGGTCGGAACCGCGCAGGCTGCGCGTGAATATCCGTCCCAGGCGCGTCAGCACCTCGTCGCCGGCAGCGTGACCCAGCGTGTCGTTGATAGCCTTGAAATGATCGACATCGAGCACAGCAATGGTCAGCGGTTCGCCAAAGGCTTCGGCCCGCGCGATTTCGCTGCGCAGATCATTGAGAATTTTCCGCCGGTTTGCGAGACCGGTCAGCTGGTCGGTCTCGGCCAGAATTGCCGCGTTGCGCGCCTCCGTCTCGGCAGCTTTGCGGGCCTGTTCGAGCTGGCCGAGAGCTTCGACCCGGTCGGTCACGTCCATGAACATTCCGACCACCGCCGCCGGATGGCCGTTCAGCGGATTGCGTTCCAGTTCGCCGCTGCTGATGACGTGGCGGATGGATCCATCCGCAAGCCGCAGCCGCGCTTCGAACTTGAACGGTGCACCGGTTTTCACGGTGTCCTTCAGGCTGTCTATCACCCGTTTACGGTCGGCGGGGTGATACGCCCCGATTGCCGCTTCGATCGTGACGTCCAGACCGGGATCATAATTGTGGATTCGGTACACTTCGGCCGACCAGATCATGATATTGGTCAGAAGGTCGACCCGCCAGTGCCCGACATGCGCGGCCCGCTCTGCCATTTCCAGCATCCGGTTGCTGTGTTCCAGATCCGCCAGGGTGTAGGCGCGCTGTGCCAGCAACGCTGCGAGCGGGAAGGACGACAGCAGGGCAACGCCGAGGAAAAACTGGAAGAACAGCACATTCAGATGGCGGTCACCCTCCAGCGCCGGGATCGGGCCCAGCCCGTTTGTCGTCGCGAGCGAACCGATGATCCCGATCACGAACACGCTGGCCGCAGCGCCCGGCGGACCGAACAGATAGGTGACCATGATCACCGCAGCCAGCGGCAGGAACAACAGCGGAAAGGTCGCCTGGGTAAACGCCAGCAAGGTAACCGAGGTCACCATGCATAGCGCGAACATTGCGCAGAGGACTTGCCGACGGCTCAGCGGGGTTCTTTTGCTGCCCAGAAACTGCGCCATGGTGACGATGATCGGGGTGACGATCAGCATTCCCAGGATAACGGTCGTCGCCCAGGAAACGAACACGTAGCCCGACCACCCGCCAACGAGGAAGGTGGCGATCGACGCACTGACCAATCCGCCAGCTATGACCGAAAGAGCAAAACGGATTATACTGTGCGGTTCGCCAAAGGTGCCGAACCGGCGCGATTCCTTGCCCATCAGACGAATGACCAGCAGGCTCTCGACCATGTTAGCGAGTGAGAAACCGGTCGCGAGCAGGATGTCGGAGCTGGCCATATAATTGGCGGCGACGCTGCCTGCAGTGCAGGCCAGGATTATGCCCGGCCAGCGGTCCCGGCGGGTCAGCAGCAGAATCGCCAGCAGCAATCCGCTGGGCGGCCACATGGTCGCCAATTCGCTGAACCCCGTCGAGGCACGGAGGGAAAAATGGGCGAGCAGGAAATAGATCGCACCTGTGACCAATGGCCGGAGCAGATCCGTTAATGTGCCTTTGTCACGTCCCATAGTTCGCCGACGTAGCGGAAACGGGGTTTACACTTTGCTAAAGAAGTCAGGTTTTTGACCCGCATGGGGACGCAAAATTAACCATGCGGTGCAGCATCTTAGGGCTTACAAGCCGGCGGCCTCCAGGGCCCGGTCCATATCCTCCATCAGATCATCGATGTCCTCCAGCCCGACATTGATCCGCAGCATCCCTTCGGACACGCCCATCTGGGCGCGCGCCTCGTCCCCCATGGCTGCGTGGGTAGTGCTGGCGGGATGGCACATCAGGCTGCGCGAATCGCCGATGTTGTTCGAAATATCAATCAATTCCAATGCATCCAGCACCGCGTGGGCCTGCGCCCGTCCGCCGTCCACCACCAGGCTGAAAATCGGCCCGCAGGCGTCCATCTGGCGCATCGCAAGGTCGTGGCGCGGGTGGCTGGGCAAACCGGGATGAAGCATGATCGGCACGCGGCTTTCCATGAACCTGCCCAGCGCCAGCGCATTCTCGCTCTGGCGGTGCGCGCGCAGCGACAGGGTTTCGAGGCCTTTAAGTACAACCCACGCGTTGAAGGGTGCGAGGTTGGGGCCCGTGTTGCGCTGGAACGGGAGCAGTTTCTCGTTGATGAATTCTTCCGTTCCGCACACCGCGCCCGCCAGGACCCGGCCCTGCCCGTCCATCAGTTTGGTGGCGGAATAGGCTACCACATCGGCGCCGAACTCCATCGGCCGCTGCAGCGCGGGGCTGCAGAATGCATTGTCCACCACGCTGACGATCCCGTGCGCCCGGGCGAGGCCGCAGACATGCGCGATGTCGACGATATCCAGCGTCGGGTTGGCGGGAGTTTCGAAGAAGAACACTTTGGTGTTGGGGCGTATGGCCGCTTCCCATGCGGCGCCGTCGGCGCTGTCGATCACGGTGGTTTCGATGCCGAAACGCGGCAGCAGATGATCGACGAGCCAGCGGCACGAACCGAATGCCGCGCGGGCCGCCACGCAGTGGTCGCCTGCCGACAATTGGCACAGCAGCGCCGCCGTCATGGCCGCCATCCCGCTGGCCTGCGCGCGGCACGCCTCGGCCCCTTCCATCAGGGCGATGCGTTCCTCGAGCATCGCCACGGTCGGGTTCTGGAGGCGCGAATAGGTCATGCCGGGATCCTCGCCCGCAAAGCGCGCGGCGACAGTGGCGGCATCGTCGTAAGTATAGCCCGAGGTGAGGAACAAGGCCTCGCTGGTTTCGCCGTGCTCGCTGCGCCAGGTGCCTCCGCGGACCGCCTGCGTCGCGGGGCGCCATGCGCGGGTGACCTGGCGGTCCATTCCGGTCGTCTTCTTCATGATGCGGGCTGCTTAACCGGCAGCGATGGCGCGGGCAAGCGCCGCGTCGGCAATATCGCTGCACCCCACCGCGTCGAGCATTTGGGCCCCCTCCACCAGGGTCAGCACCTGCTGCGCGGCGCCGGTCCGGTCCGTCTCGCCGAGGGGCATGAAATCCTCCACCCAGCCGAGCAATTTGCGCATGATCGCTCGCGCACTGTCCCGGTAAACCGCGTTCCCGCGCGAGGCCTCCGCCACGATCTGCCACCATAGCGCAAGGTAAGGCGCGAATTGCGGCGCGCGGGTGGCGGCCGCAATTGCATCGAGACAGTCCCCGCGGCTGTCCGCGCGCCCGGTCGGCAGCGCTTCGTCCAGCGCATCGGAATAGGCGTTCGCCAGATAGGTGAGCAATTCGCCGATCAGCGCTTCCTTGTTGCCGAAATGGTAGATCAGCATCCGGTCGCTGGTCCCCGCCGCTTTCGCCAGCGGCCGCAGGCTGGCACCCGAAAGCCCATGCTCGAGCACATGAGCGGCCATCGCCCCGAGCATCGCCTGCCGATCAAGCGGAACGCGGCCTGCGGGAGTGGGTGCGCCGGAAGAATTTTTCATAAGGGCTTGTAGCAATCGCTACAACCGTGCACAAGTGTAGCGAGTGCTACGTATTCCGCTACAAGGATCCTTGCCATGAACCCCACCGAAATTCTTTTTCTCGCCGGCGTTGCGGCCGCTGCTGCGGTTATGCTTTACCTTGCCCTGTCGCGCGATTTGCGCGGATCCGCCACCGCAGCCGCGCTGCTGGGCGGCGGGTTTCTCGGCTTTACCGCCGTCACCGTGTGGGCCGAAGGGCCGATCGGCTTTTTCACCAACCACACCGCCAATCTGTGGGGCGTGCAGGTGTGGTACGATCTGATCTTCGCCGTCGCGATCGCGCTGTTCCTGCTGATCCCGCGGGCGCGGGCGGTGGGGATGCGCGTCTGGCCGTGGATCGTCGGCGCCGCCCTGACCGCGTCCATCGCGCTGCTGCCGATGCTGGCGCGGGTCCTGTGGCTCGAACGGCGCAAGGCTGCCGGGCATCTGCGAGATCCTGCTCCGCAGTGAACCCACTTGTCGGCCCGGGCGGGCCTGCCTAGACGGAGCGCGATGAGCCCGCCGCATTCCCCCCACTCGCCGCGCGATCCAATTGGGCTGACCGCTTTGCTGGCGCTGGCTTTCGCGGGTCTGTGCAGTATCCGCCTGACCATCCCGTCCGCGCCCTATTTCGACGAAGTGCATTACCTGCCCGCAGCGCGCGCCCTGCTCGACCAATCGGGCTGGCTGAACCGGGAACACCCGCTGCTGGGCAAGGAGATCATGGCCGCCGGAATCGCCCTGTTTGGCGATAATCCGCTTGGCTGGCGGATTTTCTCCGTGGTCGCCGGTGCGACCGCCCTGTTCGCCTTCTGCCGCGCGCTGTGGTTTGCGAGCTATTCTCGGTTTGCATCCCTAGCCTACGGCGTGATGCTGGCGAGCGGGTTTGCCCTCTTCGTGCATTCGCGGATCGCCATGCTGGACATTTTCATGGCGTGCTTCTTTGCGATTGCGCTGTGGCAGCTGGCCGCCGCGATGCGCGAGCCGGAGACCGGGCGGCGCAGGCTGGCGATCGCGGGCATCGCGCTGGGCCTGGCGATGGCCTCGAAATGGAACGCCGCGGCGCTGGCGGTGATCCCCGGCGCGGGTTTCCTGGTGCTGCGCGCGTTTGCCGGGCGAAGGCGGCTGCTGATGAGCCGGCGCGGAATGCCGCTGCCAGGCATGACGCTGCTGGAGGCCGGGCTATGGCTCGGCGCGTTGCCTCTGGCGGTCTATTGGCTGACTTTCCTGCCTGCGTATTTCTTCGCCGAGGGTGCGCTGCAGCCGGGCGGGTTCGTCGCGCTGCACCGCGAGATCATTGCGCTCCAGTCCAGCGTGATCCAGCCGCATCCTTACCAGAGCAACTGGCCCGACTGGCTGCTCAATCTGCGGGCAATCTGGTATCTCTACGAAGCGGCGGACGGGGCGCAGCGCGGTATTCTGCTGATCGGCAATCCGCTGACGATGCTGCTCGGCCTTCCCGCGATGGCGTGGTGCCTGTGGGCCGGGATCGCGCGCAAACGATGGGACGCGCTGGCGGTGTTCGTCTTCTTTGCCGCCAGCGTGCTGTTCTGGGCGGCGGTGAACAAGCCGGTCCAGTTCTATTACCATTATTTCCTGCCGAGCTGCTTCCTGCTGGCGGGGCTGGCGCTGGCGCTCAATGCCCTGTGGCAGCGCGGCAGGCGCCGGGTCGCGGGCGGAATTCTCGCTGGCAGCGTAGCGATATTCGCGTGGTTCTACCCCATTCTCAGCGCCGCGCCGCTGGCGGGGCCGCAGAGTTTCAACCACTGGATGTGGCTGGACAGCTGGCGTTAGCCGAACCGGCCCCACACGAACCGGCTCGACAGCGCGTAATTCCACACCGAGCCGAGCAGGATTCCGGCCGCCACCGCCAGCGCCCAGTGAATTCCGCTCGCTTGCAGATAGGTTGCCGCGGCGATGTTGGCGAAGGCCCCGACGGCGCAGGTGGCGCAAAATCCCGCCCAGCCGCGCAGCAGATTCAGCGCCCCGCGCAGCCGCCGGTCGCGGTAGGTCAGGAAATTGTTGAGCCAGAAGTTGAAGGTCATCGCGGTCAGGGTCGCGGCGGTTTGGGACAGGGCAAAACCGCTGCCGAGCAATTGGAACAGCAGCGCCACCACCGCGAAATGGACCACCACCCCCGCCCCGCCGACGGTGCCGAACAGGGCGAAACGCACCGGGATGAGCCGACCGAAGCTGCGTTCATACAGTCCGACCAGAAATTCGAACGCGACCGCCCGGTCCAGCTTGCTTGCACCCGCGCGGCGCGGTGCCAGTTGCAGCGGAAATTCGCGGACGCGCAGCGGCGGTTTCGAGGCGGCAAGAATGTCGAGCAGCAGCTTGAACCCGATGCCCGCCAGCCGCGGAGCGAGCGCGCGCAAGCGGGCCGTATCGATCAGGAAGAACCCGCTCATCGGGTCGGTAAGTTCCACCCCGGTCATCCTGCGCGCCAGCCGGTTGGCAAGGTTCGATCCCGCCTCCCGCCGATCGCTCGACAGCCCCTGCGCGTTCCCGCCCTCCACGAAGCGGGAAGCCACGGCGACATCGCAGACCCCCCTTTGCACCGCCTCCAGCATGGCCGGCAGCAGCGCGGGATCGTGCTGGTGATCGGCATCCATTACCGCCACAAAGGGCGCGGCGGTGGCGCACATCCCCTCGATCGCGGCAGAGGCCAGCCCGCGCCGCCCGATCCGCTGGATCACCCGTACGCGGTGATCGGCCTGCGCCAGACGGCGTGCCTCCTCCGCGGTGCCATCGGCGCTGTTATCATCCACAAATATCGCTTCCCAGCCGATACCCGCAAGCGCCGCGTCGATGCGTTCGACCAGCGTGGCAATATTTTCGCGTTCGTTGAGGGTCGGGAGGATTATGGCGAGCTGGAGCATCAAATCCTCCCCGGCACGGGGAGGGGAACCATCCGCAGGATGGTGGAGGGGCACGCGGTATTGCTCATGATCTCAGCCGTCGGGACAAGCCAAGCCTGCCCCTCCACCCCTGCCTTCGGCAGCGGTCCCCCTCCCCGTGCCGGGGAGGATTTCACAGTCGCTCCAGCACGGCGTCCCCGATCGCCGCCGTTCCCAGATTGCCGCCGAGATCGCCGCCACGGATACCGTCCGCCAGCGCGCGGGCCACCGCCGCCTCAACCCGCGCCGCCTCCGCCTCGCGCCCGAAACTGTGGCGCAGCATCATCGCGGCGGACAGGATTGTCGCTATCGGGTTGGCAATGCCCTGCCCCGCGATATCCGGCGCGCTGCCGTGGATCGGTTCATACAGGCCGAATGTGCCGAATTCGGTCATGCGTTCGCCCAGAGATGCGCTGGCCAGCAGTCCAATGGAACCGACGCACATGCTGGCCTGATCGGACAAGATGTCGCCGAACAGATTGCCGGTGACCACGACGTCGAACTGCCCCGGCGCACGGACCATCTGCATCGCGGCATTATCGACATAGAGATGATCGAGCGTGACGTCGGGATAGTCTGCCGAAACCTCGATCACCACGTCGCGCCACAACTGGCTGGTTTCCAGCACATTGGCCTTGTCCACGCTGGTCAGGCGGCCATTCCGGCCCTGCGCGGCGCGGAAAGCCACATGGGCGATCCGGCGAACCTCGCTCTCGCAATAGGACATCATGTCCCACCCTTCGCGCTCACCATCGGCTGTTGTCCGCATCCCCTTGTCGCCGAAATAGACGTCGCCGTTGAGTTCGCGCACGATCAGCAGGTCGATCTGCCGGGCGATTTCGGGTTTGAGCGCGGACATATTCTCCAGCCCGGTAAAGGTCTTCGCCGGCCGCAGATTGGCGAACAATCCCAGCTCGGCGCGCAGCCCCAGTACTGCCTGTTCGGGCCGCAGATGCCGCTCCAGCGCGTCACACGCGGGATCCCCGACCGCACCGAACAGGATGGCATCGCAGGCCTTCGCCATGGCGAGCGTTTCGGGGGGTAGTGGATGGCCGTGGCGGCGGTATGCCGCTGCACCGACATCGCCTTCGAACAGCGTCAAACCGGGCAAGCCGAGCGCTTCGAGCACCCGCACGGCCTGGGCGGTAACTTCCACGCCGATCCCGTCACCGGGGAAAATTGCGATCTTCATAGGCCCAAAGTCACCTTCATCAGCGGGTTCGTCCTTGCGAGCAGCGAAGCTGCGCGGCAATCCAGGGCAGGGATGTCGCGCCCTGGATGGCTTCGCTTCGCTCGCCATGACGAAGATTGCGGTACCCCATCACGCCATTCTCGCGAGCCGTGCGCCCAGCAATGTGCGGGCCGCCATAACATCGCCTTTGCGGTCGGCAAGCAGGTAGTGTTCGATCGGCTGCGCCAGCGCCTCGAAGGCGGCCATCACTGCGGCAAAGTCCGCGCTGTCCGGCCGCGTGCCGCCGCCATAGCCCAATTCCCGCAGCAGCAGCATTTCGTAGGCGACCAGCGCGCCCGCCCACCCCCGCGCGGAGGGCGCGTTGCAGATTGCGTCGAGCAGCCCTGACAAGGCGGAATATAGGCCGGGATAGGGATTCCTTTCCGGCATCACCGTGGCGCTTAGCGCGCAGACCCAGGAAATCGCGGCAGCCGGCAGCGGTTCGGACAGCCACGGACCGCGGCTCCGGACCAGTTCAAGGCTGGCGAAGGGCAGTTGGGTGTCCGATCTGGAGCGGATGTCCGCCGCAACCAGATTGCCCGGGATCACCACCGGGCGCAGCACGCGCCCCCGCCCTCCGGCAATATAGGCCGCGACCATCCCTTCCGCTTCGGTCAGCATCCGGGCGATGACCGCGGTTTCGCCGTGGGGACGGGCGGACAGAAGGATGGCGGGGGCGCGCAGCTGCATGGCCCTGCGCTAGCCGATTTGGGGAGTTGTGCGAAGGGGGAGGATCAGCCGAGCTTGGCTTCCAGCGCGGCGAGCCGCTCGCTGAGCTTCTCGTTTTCGTCCCGTGCCTTGGCAGCCATATCTTTCACCGCGTCGAATTCCTCGCGGCTGACGAAATCGAGGCCGCCCATAGCTTCCTTCAGCCGTTCCCGCGTGCTCTGGCGCGCCTCGCGGGTCATGCCCGCGAAGGTGCCCGCCGCACTGTTGGCGAGTTTGACGAAATCGGCGATCAGGGGTTTCTGGCTTTGCATGGTGCCTATTTGGGATGATGCGGCGCCTTCGGCAAGATCAAATCTCCATCCGCTGCACCGCGCCGCTGACCCTGGCCCCGTCCGCGTCGGGATTGAGCCGCAGGAATTCGTAGTTGAGCACGGTCGCGAACAGGATCCACGCCAGATAGGGCAGCATCAGCACTGCGGCGAATTTGCGCACCCGCCAGAACAGGACGATGGTTGCGATCACCAGCACATCCAGCACGGCGATGAGGATCAATCCGCCGGTAATCTGGTGCTGACCGAAGAAGACGGGCGACCATGCCATATTGGCAACGAACTGAATCGTAAAAACAATGATCGCGGCGTTACGCCCCCGAGCCCCCCAGGCCGAACATACAAGCGCCAACGCAAATCCGATAATTAGAAAGATAGTTGTCCAAACGATCCCGAACCACATCGGAGGAGGGAAAATGTCAGGCTTTATTAAATTGGCAAACCAGACAGAATCCGCCGTCCAAACTCTTCCGGGAAGCAGACCGAGCAGCAGCACGGCGGGAACCGTTACCAGAGCCCAGCGCAGCAGACTCGAGCGCAGCTGGCCGGGGGATGCGATTGCATTCATGAAGCTATCCTCAACAACGCGGGCCTAGATAATACTGGCTTAGACGATTCGCGTCGCAGCGATAGTGGGGATGGCCCGGCAGGCGCAACCTGCCCTTGAGGCGTTTTGCCGAAATGGCACCTGGCCGCCATTACGCCCCGCGCCGTGCATGGATCAGGAACTCCACATTGCCTTCGGGGCCGGTGATCGGACTGGGAACGATCCCGTCAACCGCCCAGCCAATACCGGTCAGCCACGCGCTCACTTCATCGCAGACGCGGGCGTGCAGGCGCTCGTCGCGGACCACACCGCCCTTCCCCACTTCTTCACGGCCGACCTCGAACTGGGGTTTGATCAGGGCCACCAGATTGCAATCGGGAGCGGCAAGATTTAGGGGCACTTCCAGCACCTTGCGCAGCGAAATGAACGACGCATCGCACACCACCCAATTGCATGGGCGGTCGATTTGGGCGGGGGTCAGGATGCGGGCGCTGGTCTGTTCCAGCACGGTTACGCGCGGGTCCTGCCGGATTTTCCACGCCAGCTGGTTGGTGCCGGAATCGACCGCGAACACATGGCTCGCTCCCCTCGACAGCAGCACGTCGGTAAATCCGCCGGTGGAACTGCCGATGTCCATCGCCGTGCCGCCAGCCGGATCGAGCGCGAAATAGTCCAGCGCATGGGCCAGCTTGATCCCGCCGCGGCTGACCCAGGGATGATCGCGGCCTCGAACCTCCAGCGGCGCATCCTCGGGCATTTGCTGGCCCGATTTCTGCAGTTTCGTCTCGCCCGAATACACCAGCCCCGCCATCACCAGCGCCTGCGCACGGGTGCGGCTTTCGGCCAGCCCCCGGTCGGCCAGCAATTGATCGAGACGTCGCTTCCCAGTCATTGTTTAGCAGTCACCAATCATCTTCTCCATGGACCCAAAAGCCGTTAGCGCGCATTGTTGCCAAGAGAAACCGTGATCCATCCGGAGTGCCCGTGAAAAACCCGCCCGTGAAAGACCCCGCTGTGAAGAATCTGCGCGCCCTGACAATTCTGCCGGTCTTGGCAGCGGCCAGCCTGACCGCCGCCGGCTGTGTTCCCAGACCGCCGCAGCGCTTGCCGCCGCCGATGTCGCAGCCCGCTCCTGCTCCGGCTGCCGCTGCGGTGCCGATGCCGCCGATTGCGCCTGCGCCGCAGAACTGGATGGATGCCCCCGCGACGCCGGGAGACTGGGTCTATCGCGCAACGCCGGGCGGCTCGCAGGCATTGTTCGGGGCGGAAGAAACGGAGGCGGAATTCATGCTCCAATGCACCCGCGCATCCGGTCAGATTGCGCTGGTGCGGGTCGATGAAGCGCCAGGGCCGGTGCCGATGCGTATTCTGACCGAAACGCAGGACTGGACCCTCACCGCCACGCCCGCCGGGAGTCACCTTCCCACTGTGTTCGCGCAATTGCCCGCGCGCGATCCCCTGCTCGATGCGATGGCGCTCAGCAAGGGGCGCTTCGCGGTCGAGACCACCGGAATGCAGACGCTGTATCTGCCGTCCTGGCCGGAAATTTCGCGGGTAATCGAGGATTGCCGCTAGCGCGCTTTCGGGCTGTTTGGCGAGCGCGTTATTCTGACGTGGAAAAAGATAATTACAAGGCTTGCGTTGCGGGCGAAAAGGAATCACATTGCATTCAAGATCAGCGGCGAACGCGGTCTTGGGCTACCCGATGACCGGGCGGTTCTGGCTATACAGCGCGAAAGGAGGTGATCCGATGTCTCATGGTTCAGCAAGGGGGTCGGTAAGTTTCCGCACGGAGCATTATTGCCGCTGACTCGGCAATAGAGGCTAACCGTGGGCGGCACTTCCGGCCGCTGACCATGCGAAGGGCGGTTCCCGGCTGAGGCCAGGGCCGCCCTTCTCATTTGTTTGCTCCGGGGGCAGGTTCCCGGCTGAGGCCAGGGCCGCCCTTCTCATTTTTCAGCTCGGGGGGCAGGTTCCCGGCAGATGCCAGGGCCGCCCTTCTCATTTTTCAGCTCGAGGCGTAGGTTCGCCATTCATTGCCGAATAAGCACCTTCCGCTTGCCTGATGGTACAGACGCTTTTAGGCGCGCCATAGACACCTGAGGACCTAGCAATGGCCGACGCTCCGGCAAATCTGTTTACGAAGATACCCCACCCCTCGCCAACGCCCGCGGACGTGCGGAATGCGGCGATTGCCGATCCGGGGTTCGGCAAGGTTTTTTCCGATCACATGGTCTCGATCGACTACGCCGAAGGCAAAGGCTGGCATAACGCCAATGTCGGCCCGCGTGTTCCGATCAGCCTCGATCCAGCCGCATCGGTGCTGCATTACGCGCAGGAAATCTTCGAAGGGATGAAGGCGTACCGGCAGGCGGACGGCAACCTGTCGCTGTTCCGCCCCGAAGCAAACGCCGCGCGGTTCAACGCCTCCGCCACCCGCATGGCGATGCCGCATTTGCCGGAGGAATTGTTTGTCGAGGCCGTGCGCCAGCAGGTCCGGATCGACCGCGACTGGTTCCCCGCCGTCGAGGGCGGATCGCTTTACCTGCGCCCCTTCATGTTCGCGACCGAGGCGTTTCTCGGGGTTCGCCCCGCGCTGGAATACAAATTCCTGGTGATCGCCAGCCCGGCGGGCAATTACTTCAAGTCCGGATCGCCCGCGGTGTCGATCTGGATCAGCGATTATTCACGCGCCGCGCCCGGCGGCACCGGCGCGGCCAAAACCGGCGGCAATTACGCCGCCAGCCTGGTCCCCACAGCCGAGGCATTCTCGCGCGGGCACGACCAGGTGCTGTTCCTCGACGCGGTGGAGCACAAATGGGTCGAGGAACTCGGCGGCATGAATCTGTTCTTCGTGTTCGACGACGGCAGCATGGTGACCCCGCCGCTGACCGGCACGATCCTGCCCGGCATCACCCGCGACAGCCTGCTGCAACTCGCGCGGGAGGAAGGGCTGACCGTGCGCGAAGAAGCCTACAGCATCGACCAGTGGCGCGCCGATGCGGCGAGCGGGAAGCTGGTCGAAACCCTGGCCTGCGGCACCGCCGCGGTGGTCACGGCGGTCGGCCATGTCGCCGGACCAGACGGCGAGTTCACGATCGGTTCGGGCGGCCCCGGCCAACTGACCACGCGGCTGCGCGAAAAACTCGTCGGTCTTCAGCGCGGCACGATTGCTGACACGCATGGCTGGGTGATGCAGGTAGATTGAGGGGGATGGAGAGCAGACCGCGGCAATACCCCTGAGCTTGGCGAAGGACCTCGCCGCCCAGAACTGGGCTATCGTTCGGCAGCCAGTTTTCGCAGGACTTGAGCGACAATATCGAGCGCCTGCAGCTTTGTTCCAAAACGCACCACGATCCCGTCATCATCGGACAGGTCGTCCGCAAGCTTGGAGATCGCGTCCGCCAGGGACAGCAATTCGTTCGAGCTCACCGATACAGACGGCTCCGGCACGGCTGTAATAACGTTAAGCGCGGCTTCCTTCCTGATCGTTTCAACAACGTGATCAATGCTGTTCTGGTGCTCACGGCCACCCGGCATCCAGGCTGACACGTCAACCCGGCTGTCCATTCTCAGACCCGCTTTGCCATTCGAAGACCAGACAACTATCCCGGAAGCCGACGATTCACCCCGGCGCAAAGTCACCTTCGTGCCTGTGGCAGGCAATCCCGCACCTTCGATGAGAGCGCCTGTCGAGGATAGATTCCGAATCTTGACCGGACCAGCAAACGTGCCGCCAGAAAGCGCTGCCAGAACAAACATGTTTGTCCGCGGCGCTTCTCGCGCACAAGCTGTCCCTGCAACCACTTATCCATACCTCCAGGTAAGTTCCTTGCATGAATGATGGTTAAGGCGGCGGTCTGGGTAGCCTACGTGTTTGAACTTAGCCGGGCGCTGCCGCTATTGTTCAGGTGATCTCGAGCCTGTAATTCTGGTCTCCACTATCCACCACGTGAGGGTCATTAAAACCCCCGCCTCCCCTTGTTTCCCAACCCCTTGCGAAGGAAACGACGGTAGAAGAATTTCGAGAATTCTGCTATTGGGCCGAGTCGAAAGCGAGGTGGGTGCCAAATGGACACTGCACCGATCATTCTTGCCCATGAGAAGCCGTTTCGTATCGGCGGGGCCACTTTTATGCCCGCCAGTCGCGAAGTCCAGCTGAACGGCAAGCGCTCCGTCGTTGAGCCTCGAGTAATGCAATTGCTGGTGGCGCTTCATCGAGCCAGCGGCAGCGTTGTCACCAAGGACGAGTTGCTGCAGCAATGCTGGAGCGGCCGGATCGTCGGCGAAGACGCGATCAACCGCGTCGTATCGCGTCTGCGGTCAGTATCCGAGAAACAAGCCGGAAAGCAGTTCCGGGTCGAAACCATCACGAAGGTGGGATACCGGCTCGTCGCTGCGAAAAACTTCGCCGCATCACTTATCCGACCCGGCGAGGGGTCTGGATTGCCCGGGTTGCTTGGTCGCCGAGAGGTAATGATCGGGGGCGCAGCTCTGAGCGCGGCAGCGGTCACGAGCATTGGCTGGACCATACAGCGCCGAAACCGCATGCCGGACGAGGCACGAGTCCTCATCGACGACGCCCGCAACTCGCTTTACCAGTTCACGCCGGATCAGATAGAAAATGCAATTGGAAAGCTTCGCAGAGCGACACAGCTCGCCCCGGACAGTGGGGAAGCGTGGGGCCTGCTTGCTCTGGCATACGCGAACTCGTCTTTATGTGTACCCACGGATCAGCGGGCGCACCGTTTTGCGCGGAGCGAAGGCTCAAGGCAGCGCGCCTTTGCCATCGAAGCCTACCAGGCCGATGCTTTGGCCGCAGAACTTGGGACTCGGCCCGTATTTCGAAACTGGTACGGCCATGAACAAAGGTGTCGGTCTGCACTGAAACGCCATCCTGACCATCCTGTACTTCATGTCGCTCTGGGCCATTTGTTGCTTGAGGTGGGTCGTTTTGACGAGGCGCTGCCGATGTTCGAAGCGTCGCTCCGGAAAACGCCTCTGTGTGTCACTTCCCTGATCTGCCGGATCAACCTACTTTCCGGTCTCGGCCGTTTCGAGGAGGCCGACGCCGCTGTAGCTCAGGTATTTGAAATGATGCCCCGCCATCCTGCGATCTGGCTGAACAGAGCCCATTACCTCAGTTATGCTGGAAGCGCCGCCGAAGCTGTCGCTATGATAGCAGATGTTGGCAACCGTCCGGTGGGCATTCCGGCCTGGCACTTCGACCTTGTCGCCATGCAAGCCAATGCAATAGCCAGTGAAGATCAGGGCCTGATCCGTAAAACGCTTGAACATTATGCCGAGGCGGCCAGGCGCGGCATGATCTTCGCCGAAAGTGCCGCCATGTTCGCCGCGTTCGTCGGCCGGCATGATGAAGCCTTCCGGATCCTGAATGGGCTGTATCTAGATCCGGATTTCAGCATACCGGACGCGTATTCCACGACCGAGCAAGGCATGTACTCTCTCGGCGATCGACGTACCGACATCCTCTTTCGTAAGCCGCTTGCGGTCATACGCCAGGATCCGCGCTTTGCGCGACTCACCAAGGCGATCGGTCTCAACGCATATTGGGAGCGCGGCAGGTCATGGTCGAAAATAGTCGGCTAAGTGACGTTATCGGCGTTTCGTCCGGGTTTCGACCGGACTTCGTCTCCTCCTAATCCTTTGCGGCGAGGTCTCTTTGCGCGAGCTTCTTGAGAGCGGTGCTTCCGGCGCCGCCTTCAAAGGAGAGTGACATGAACCAGCGAAAGTTTTTTGTGATCATCACCGGTGCTGCCCTGCTCGGTCTCGCCTCGCCCGTCTCTGCTCAGCAGCAGATGACCGTCACGGCGAACCCCTCGTTCGCCAACTGGGTTGAAAGCACTTCGCGCACAATCGATTCATCCCTCAAAAAGGTCAATATCTCCCGTAGTGAGGCCGGGGTAACATACGTGCGATTCAACTGCGGGGAAGATGGCAAGCCACGAAATATCGCCACCGTGCACTCGGGCGCATTCAAGCCCGAACTCGCGCGCATCGGCCGGAGAGTTGTGTCGCGCATCAACTCGCTGCACCCGCTGTTCGAGGGTGCTCAACCCAACCAGCTGTATGAGGCGGCAATCATCATTGCCCGCGACGAGGAAGAACTTGAAAGCCTTAGCAAGAAGGTGAACGAGCGCGTCCAGCGTGAGAATGCTCGATGGGCGGCGCGTGGCGCTCCAAATCCAGTGGTTTCGCTGGCCATCGTGAGCGGTTTCTAGATGAAGGGGTGGGGGAGCCTGATCGCTCCCCACCTTCCTTCGCCACCGCCCCCACTCATGCCCCGATCCTGCTCGCGCGCATCGCCAAGTTCGTCAGCCACGGCGCGAGACCTGCCAGCTTGACCAGCGGCGGGCCGAGGCGGTTGCTTTCGGCGGTTTCCCAGATCAGCTTCGCCACGCCCACCGGGCGGCGCGCGGCGCTGGCCAGCGCGCGCTGGTAATGTTCTGCCGCGCTGCTGCCACCCTCCAGCCAGAATTTTGCCGCCATCGCGCCGCTGGTGAGCGCGATGGACATGCCCTCCCCCGCCAGCGACGGGATCACTGCCGCCTGATCGCCCAGCCGAAACAACCCCGGCTCGGTGCGCTGCGCGATCCAGCCATACGGCACCGCGCCGATGCTATCGATGGGCAGGTCAGGCACCGCGAACGCCATGCGCCGCCCGAAATGGGGGTGCTCATCAGCCAGCCGGTCCAGCAACATACGCGGATCGCCGCCAGCACCCGCCAACATGCTTTTGCGCAGCGCGAGGCAGATATTCGCGCTGCCATCGTCCTGGCACACGATGCCCGCATAGCCGCCGGGGAACAGGTGCAATTCGATCTTGCCCGCGAGTAGTTCCCCAAGACCCGCCTGCGCCGGAATCCGGATCCGCAGCCCCAGCGCGGGATCGTCCGACTGCCTTGGCCGGGAATATCCGCGCACATCGTGCTTGCCCGCGGCGAGGAAGATACTGTCCGAACGCCAGTCCTGCCGCTCCCCCTCCGCCGCGCCCGGCGATAAGCTGCGTATGCGGTCGATCTGCAATTCCGCGCCGCTCGCCACGGCAAGCGCCCGCATCGCGGTGTCGAGACCGCGGCGCGACAGGCCGTAGCCGGTCTCGGGCAAATTGGCCTGCGCCTCCGCCGCGCCTGCGTATAGCGCCAGCCGGTTAACTGGATGCGCACCGATGTCCGGCAGGTTCAGGCCGATGCCCCGCAGCCGCTCCGCGCTGCGCCAGCTGAGAAACCCGCCGCACAGCGCGTCGCCGACTTTCGCATCACGGTCGATCAGGATGGGCGAGGCACCCGCGCGGGCGAGCGTGATTGCAGCCATGGATCCAGCCGGTCCTGCGCCCAGGATCAGCGGAGGGTCGCTCACCGCAGCGCTTCGACACACAAGCGGGAGGGAAATGCACGGTACACCCTCGCGCCGCGAACCCCTGCCGCCTCCAGCAATTCGGGCCATTCCTGCGGGCGATAGCTGCGCGCAATCGACAGGTGGCCGTCATGCCGCACGATCCGATGCCAGCGCATCAGCCGCGCCAGCAGCGGCCAGCCCATATAGGCGAACCAGTGGCGGTGGAGATCGTTGACCAGCCAGCCCGCCGCCGCCTCGCGGTCCATGAAGTGAAGGAAATCGAGCAATTGCCCCCGCGTCATGTGATGCGCGACGAGGCTGGAGACGATGCAGTCGAACCCCTCGCCCGCATAATCCGCATAATCGCCCGCCCGGTATGTGATCGGCAGGCCATGCGGCGTCGCCTCCCTAGCAGCGGCGACGCTGTTTGCGTTGAGATCGACTCCGACCAACTCCGCAGCAATTCCGCGCTTCTCTGCCCAGCGGGCGATCTGGCGCAGCATATCGCCATCGCCGAACCCGACATCCAGCAGGCGGAAGCTTTTGCGGCCACCGACCGTGCGCTCAAGAAACGCCAAGGTGGGGCGGTGCGCCATCGTCACCCGGTTGACCTTCGCCAGATCGTGCAGGACCTGCGTATAGATCGCCGGGTCCAGCGCCGGATCGTCCATCAATTCGTCTTCGATGCGGCGGGTTTCAAGCATGGTGCATTATGCCTCCTTCCACCCGAAATGCAGCCCCTCCATCGCCAGTCCCGGCCCGAAGGCCAGCGCGACCCCGCGCGCCGGTTTCTGGGCCATGATCCGTTCCAGCACGAACATCAGGGTGGAGGAGGACATATTGCCGCAGCTGCGCAAAACCTCGCGGCTATCCTCCAGCGATCCGCGCGCCAGGTCCAGCCCGCTTTCCACCGCATCCAGGATCGACCGGCCCCCGGCGTGGACCGCCCAGGCGTCGATCTCCGCCACCGGAGTGCCGCCGGTGATCCGCTGGCGGACTTCGGGACGGGCGATGGCGGCAGCAATCCGGTTCGGCACTTCGCCCGACAGGCGCATCTTGAAGCCCGTATCGACGATATCCCAGGTGATCAGCTCCTCGCTGTCGTCCAGCGCCGCCGATATCCCGCCGCGCAGTTCCAGCCCCGCGCCGGACGCGGTGACGATCGCCGCCGCCGCCCCGTCGCCGAATTGCGCGCCCGCCAATAGCGGCTCGATATCGAAATCCTGCTGGTGATGCAGGCTGCTGAGCTCGACCGTGACGACCAGCACCCGCGCATCCATTTCGGAGCGGACGATGTGGCGCGCAGTGCGCAGCGCGGTGACTGCCGCGTAACAGCCCATGAAGCCGATCAGCACCCGCTCCACATCATCGGGCAGGCCGAGACGGCGGGCGATGATCTGGTCCACCCCCGGCGCAACGAAACCGGTGCAGCTCGCCACCACGATATGCGTGATCGTGCCGAGCGGGGGCAGTTTCTCGATGGCCTTGAGCGCCAGTTCGGGCGCGGCGCGGGCATAGATTTCCATCCGCTGCGCCGTACCGGGTTGGGCCGGGCCGCCATACAGCCCGCGCCCCTGGTCCAGCTTGGCGTCTTCCTCCGACAGCACCGACCAGCGATGTTCGATGCCCGAACGCCCGGCCATGCGTTCATACAGCTTCGCCTCGCGCGTCTTGCCCAGCTGCGCCATGGCCCAGCGGCGGTAATCCGGTTCGAAGTCCAGATCGGGAATTGCGGTCGCAATTGCGGCGATGCGGGCCATGGATGCTTTCTGTTGCAGGGTTTCGATCGAAAACCGACTATAGGCGAGTTTTGTCCCGAACGCCGCAAGTTTCTCGTTGCCGCCCAACCCACTGGCGCAGTCCAGCGTCAATTGTGGACCGGAACCACCCCGTTTCAGCCCGCCCGTTCGACAGGCATCACATTATATTCCCGGGCTTCTTCCTGGCTCAGGCAATAGCGCTGGCCCTGGTTATTCTCGCCGCCGGTTGCTGCCTGCTGGTACATTATCTCCGTCAACAGCCGCCGGCTGACGCCCATGCGGATCAGGAAATCATTGTCCTCGCTGGCAAGCAATGCGCTCAATTGCTCGATTTCACCGATCAGCTGCGCGGTGCCGTCGCTACCGTCCTTTACTGCGCTGTCGATGACATCGCGCTGGCCGGTGTAGGTGAACATATGGACCATGAAGATCCCGCCCGGCTCCACGAACCGCCGATCCCCGCCCATGAACACGAAATTGCATGAGGAAAAGCAGGTCCAGCCCGCGGGTATTCGCGTGACCATGCCGGGATAGGACCGGATGATCCGACCCGCCGCATTGCCGGAACGGGCATCGCCGCCGCGCGATCGCAGCCAGATTTCCTCGATCCGCTCGTCTGCAGAAATGGCCGCAGCCAGGCGGGCAGGCAGCGTGGTATCGACCAGTCCGTCCGCGATCAGCACGCGCTTGCCGCGCTTGTCAGCCGGGGTCAGCGTCATCGCGGTGGCCGGTCCCCAATCGGGCTTTACGGGACAGGTTGGATTGACCGGATCCATCCCCTTCGCCCCGCCGAGCAGGGCGAGCGCGGCCAGCAATCCCGCGATGCGCGACGCCGTCATGCCGCGAGCGAATAGCGCGCCGATCCGGGCGGGCGGCACATGCGTTTGTTGGCGGTGGTTTCCTCGCCCCTGACGATAATCACATCGGTCACGGTGATGCATTCAAGGCTGGCCGCCTCGTCATCATTGCGGCCCACCACGGTGGAACTGCCGGAAACATCTTCGCGCGTGTTCGATTTCCAACTTGCACTGGAGCCGACTTGCGCGCCCGTGCCGTCTTCGGCCGCGCGGGTCGCGGCCAGGGTGGCTTCGGCGGCCTGCACCTGCTCCTCCGGATCGAGGCGGCAAGCGATGGCATTGGTCAACTGGTCCGAAACTTGCGCCATCGGCAGCCAGCGCGATACGCCCGCGCGGTAGGCGGCATCGCCCGCAGCCTTGCCAACCACACTGCCAAGCAGCGACGAGCCGAAGCCCTTCTTCTTGCCTTTGGGGCAGCCATCGGGCGAAGTTTCAGCAGTCGGCGCCGTAGGAGACGGCAGCTTCAACCCGCTGAATTGTGCCTGTACGGGCGCGGACGCCAGCGAAAGCGCAGCAACAATGGCTGCATTTCTGGCCGCGATCTGGATCGGTCCGCTGGTCATTTGTTACACCCCGCAAGGACTGTTCAATACAGCAGCCGGGGCCAAACGACAAATTGTCGATCAGCCGCCGGGCACATTGTCCCGCAATTCCTTCAGCCACACATCGGCCACCGCATCGCTGGGCGCGCGCCAGTCGCCGCGCGGGCTCAGCGCGCCGCCGCTGCTGACCTTGGGGCCATTGGGCATGGCGCTGCGCTTGAACTGGCTGAAACCGAAAAACCGCTGGAGGAATTTTTCCAGCCAGAACCGGATGGTCGCCAGATCGTATTCGTTCTTTTTCATTTCCGGAAACTCCGCCGGCCACAGCCCCGCGCCCGCATCGCGCCAGGCGTGCCACGCCATGAACGCCACCTTGGAGGGTCGCTGTCCGAAGCGGATGATGTGGTGCAGGAAGAAGTCGTTGAGTTCATACGGCCCCACGGTTTCCTCGGTACTCTGCACTTTGCCCTCTGCGCCGCCGGGCACCAGTTCGGGCGAAATTTCTGTGTCGAGGATCGCCTCGAGCACCGCATCGGTGGCGGGATCGAACTGGTTGGTCCGTTCAGCCCAGCGGATCAGATACTGGATCAGCGTCTTGGGCACGCCTGAATTGACGCCGTAATGGCTCATCTGGTCGCCCACCCCATAGGTGCACCAGCCCAGCGCGAGTTCGGACAGATCGCCCGTCCCCAACACGAAGCCGCCATGCTGCCCCGCCAGCCGGAACAGATAGTCGGTGCGCAGGCCCGCCTGCACATTCTCGAAAGTGGTGTCATACACCGGGTGGCCATCGGCGAAGGCGTGGCCGATATCTTGCAGCATCCGGTTCGCGGCGGGCTTGATGTCGATTTCTTGCCCCGTGATCCCCACCGCCTCCATCAGCTTCCAGGCGTTCGACTTCGTACCCTCGCTGGTGCCGAAACCGGGCATGGTGTACCCGCGGATGAAGCTGCGCGGCAGACCCATCCGGTCGCAGGTCCTTGCCGCCACGATCAATGCGTGAGTGCTGTCGAGCCCGCCGGAAATCCCGATCACCAGCGATTTCGCATGGGTCGCCTCGATCCGGCGCATCAGCCCGTCGACCTGGATATTGAACGCCTCGTAACAATCCTCATGCAGCTTGTGCAGCCGGTTCGGCACGAAGGGGAACCGGCGCACGGGGCGGATCAACCCGATGTCGCTGCTGACCGGGCGATGCTCGAAGCTGATCGTGCGGAAGCGGTCCTCCGGCCGTCCGGCGAATTCGGCGGCGTCGTTGAAGGTCTGCATCCGCATCCGGTCACCCAGGATGCGGTCTATGTCCACGTCGGCAATGCACAATTCGGGGTTCAGGCCGAAACGTTCGCTTTCCGCCAGCAGATCGCCCAGTTCATAGGTCATGCCCTGCCCGTCCCACGCCAGATCGGTGGTGCTTTCGCCGTGACCGCTGGCTGAATAGACATAGGCCGCCGCGGCGCGGGAGGATTGCGCGCGGGCGAGCAGGTGCCGCTCGTCCGATTTGCCGATGGTGACGTTGGAGGCGGAAAGGTTGGTCAGGATCGTCGCCCCCGCCAGCGCGCCGTAAGTCGAGGGCGGAATGGGTGCCCAGAAATCCTCGCATATTTCCATGTGAAAGATGAAGCCCGTAAGGTTGCTGGCGGCAAACAGCAGATCGGTGCCGAACGGGACCTTCGCGCCGCCAATCGCAATTTCCTGCCCCTGAATCCGGCGACCGTCGGCGAACCAGCGCTTTTCGTAATATTCGCGGTAATTGGGCAGGAAGCTCTTGGGCACCGCCCCCAGAATGCGCCCGCCCGCAACCGCCAGCGCGCAATTATAGACCCTGCCGTTGCGCCGCAGCGGGGCACCAACCAGTAGCACCGGGGTGATAGCTGCCGTCGCCGCCGCAATTTCCCCCAGCGCATCCTCCACCGCGTCGAGCAGCGCGGATTGCAGATGCAGATCGTCCAGCGCGTAGGACGACACGCAAAGCTCCGGATAGACCACCAGGTCGACATGGGAATCATGCGCGGTCCGCGCCTGTTCCAGCACGGCGGCGGTGTTGAACGCGACATCGGCGGTCCGCACCCGCGGCGTGCTGGTGGCGACCCGGACGAACCCGTGGCGGTGGATCGAATGGAAGGGAAATTCGCTGGTCTTCATGCTGTGTACGTCCACCTTTGCTGGGGGTTCGTGGGTCCCGTCCTGGTCTTCCAGCCAGTCCGGCGGGTCGCAGATGCCCAGTTCCGCCAGCCGTTTCTGCACTGCGGGGCGCGGGATCTTGCCCTTGGTTTCCCAGCCATAGACCGTCCGGCTGGGCCAAGGTTCCGGCATTCCGAACCGCGCACCGAATTCCTCGGCGGACAGCGGCGGGGACTGCGCTTCGCGCCATTCGCGGATCTTTCGGCCTGCCCGGTGCATCCGCCACTAGTATCCCGAAAGGATACCGGCTGGCAAGAACGTGTTTCAAGCGCCAAACCAACGCTTCCTTTGGCTTGTAACCCGGCCATCCCACGTTACGAACACCGAACACGATTCTCGAAAGGAACGATCCTTGGCCGATACCGCCTATACTCCGCCCGCCGTATGGACATTCGACAGCGAAAGCGGGGGGCGGTTCGCGAATATCAACCGGCCCACCGCCGGCGCGCAGACGGAAAAGGACCTGCCGGTCGGCGAACATCCCTTCCAGCTCTATTCGCTGGCGACCCCGAACGGGGTCAAGGCCAACATCATCCTCGAAGAATTGCTGGAAGCGGGCCATGCCGGCGCTGAATACGACGCATGGCTGATCAACATCGGCGAAGGCGACCAGTTCACCAGCGGCTTCGTCGGCATCAACCCCAATTCGAAAATCCCCGCGCTGCTCGACCGCAGCGGACCGAAGCCCGTCCGGGTGTTCGAATCCGGCGCGATCCTGATGCATCTGGCCGAGAAATTCGGCGCGTTCCTGCCCGCCGATTCTGCGCCGCGAGCGGAAGTGCTCAGCTGGCTGTTCTGGCAGATCGGCAGCGCCCCCTTCATCGGCGGCGGCTTTGGCCATTTCTACGCCTATGCGCCGGAGAAATACGAATATCCGATCAACCGCTATGCCATGGAAACCAAGCGGTTGTTCGATGTCGCCAACAACCGGCTGAAGGAAAGCCGGTTCCTCGGCGGCGAGGATTACACCATCGCCGACATGGCCGCATACCCGTGGTTCGCGCCCTTCGTGGAAGGCATCATCTACAACGAAGCGCGCGATTTCCTGTCGATCCACGAATACGAAGCCGTCGCGCGCTGGGCGCAGGAAATCTCCGCCCGCCCCGCAGTCAAGCGCGCGCGGATGGTCAATCGCACCTGGGGCGAGGAAAACGAACAGGTCCCCGAACGCCATTCCGCCGCCGATTTCACAGGCAAGGCGCTCTAGGCCCGAAAGGGTCCAAAAAAGGCGTTCAGCCCCCTTCCCTTACGCAGCGCGGACGCTATAGAAGCGACCGCGCTGCACTGCGGCGCTGCTGGGGTGTGGCCAAGTGGTAAGGCACCGGTTTTTGGTATCGGCATTCGCAGGTTCGATCCCTGCCACCCCAGCCATCTTTGCTTCAGGAAACGTAGTTTACGGTTGTTGGCACGATTTATAATCGGGCTCGAAGAAGTGATCCGCGCTCTGTTCGCTGGTGAGGGTGAAGCTTTCGCCGGGCGGATGGCGGCGTGGCCGCCGGACATTCAGGACCATGCGCTGGCACTCTCCCAGCCCAGCCCGAGCGAGGAACGATCATGACGAGCGTGGACCAGCGTAAGCTCCTTCTTACCACTTTTATCCGGCAGATTTGGGACGATGGGGAGGCGGACGCGGCTGACGGCTACATCGCAGAAACGTACACGATCCATCACGATCCTGGTGATCCCTGGGAGGGCAGAACGCTTGATCGTTCCGGTTTCAAGGATCGGGTTCGAGAGTCGAGAGCCGCTTTTCCCGACCAACGGTTCGACATTCAAGGCTTGTTCGCTGAGGGCGACAGTGTCGTGATGACTTGGCTTTGGAACGGTACGCATCGAGGCGACTTAGCGGGTTTTCCGGCGACCGGACGATTGATCCACATGTCGGGGGCGACGGTTTACATGTTCGATAGCGAAGATCGGCTGACAGGCCATTGGCAGATCACGGATCGGCTCGGGGTGCTTCAGCAGTTACAGCGACCACTGCCCTATGTTCACCTCCGATCGCCTGGAGTGCGCGACTGATCGTGTTGGTTTTTCGGCGACCGGGCCGCGCGGCGTGATCTAGGTCACTCGCCTATCTCGCCGCAACGCTAATTGGCGAAGCGGAGGTAAAATTATGAGCTTCGAAGTTCCGATCGCGCAGGATATCTGGTCCGCGAAATACCGCTTTAGTGGCAATGAGACCAATCCTGGGGATGCGGACTTCACCGATACCGCACGCCGAGTGGCGAAGGCGGTCGCCCAAGCTGAGCCCGAGCTCGACCGTTCGGTCTGGGAAGGGCGGTTTTACGAAGCAATCGAATCTCTGCGGTTCATACCCGCAGGCCGAATACTGGCGGGCGCCGGAACCGGACGCGCGGTTACGCTTTTCAACTGCTTCGTCATGGGGACGATCCCCGACAGCCTCGAGGGGATCTTCGAACATTTAAAGCAGGCGGCGCTTACCATGCAGCAGGGTGGCGGCGTGGGAATGGATTTCTCGACCATCCGGCCGCGCGGCGCGGAGGTCAAGGGCGTCGGATCCGATGCTTCGGGACCCCTCTCCTTTATGGATTGCTGGGATGCGATGTGCAGGACGGTCCATTCGGCAGGCGCGCGCCGTGGAGCGATGATGGGCTGTTTGCGCATCGATCATCCTGAAATCGAGGACTTCATCGACGTCAAACGGCAGCCCGAGCGGATGCGAAACTTCAATCTTTCGGTGCTGGTCACCGATCCTTTCATGGATGCTCTCGAAAACGACGAGAACTGGTCGCTCGTTTTCGGCGGCAAGACATATCGCACTTTGAAGGCGCGTGACTTGTGGGAGCGGCTGATGCGCGCGACCTACGACGTCGCCGAGCCGGGCGTGATCTTCGTGGATCGGGTTAACGCGCTCAATAATCTCGCGCATTGCGAGACAATCAGCGCCTCCAATCCATGTGGGGAACAGATGCTCCCGCCCTACGGCGCGTGCCTGCTCGGTTCAATCAACCTCGCCGCGCTGGTCGAACGGCCATTCGAAGACGATGCACGGCTGGATCTTGGTGCGCTCGCCGAGCTCACCACCACGGCAATCCGCCTGCTGGACAACGTCATCGACATCAGCCGCTACCCTCTTCCCGAGCAAGAAGCCGAAGCGAAAGCCAAGCGCCGGATTGGTCTCGGAATAACGGGGCTCGCCGATGCTCTGCTCTACTGCGGCGCGGCCTACGGCTCCGACGACGCAGTGGCTTTGCTCGAGGAGTGGCTGGGAACGATCCGGACCGCCGCTTATCGCGCATCGGCGGAACTGGCACGCGAGAAAGGCGCCTTCCCGCTTTACGACCCTTCCATGCTCGAACGCCCCAATATCGAGGCACTGGAAGAGGAAACCCGGACTCTGATTTCGGAACATGGGCTGCGAAACGGTTGTCTCACATCGATCGCACCGACCGGCACTACATCGCTACTGGCAGGCAATGTTTCTTCCGGGATCGAGCCAGTCTTTGCCTACAGCTATCAACGCAGGATACTCAATCCCGACGGATCGGCCAGACATGAAGCGGTCGAAGACGATGCGCTGCGCCAATGGCGCGCCTTGCGCGGTGACGAAGAACCCCCGGCGGAACTGTTCGTCAGCGCGCAGTCGCTCTCTCCCGCGGATCACGTAGCGATGCAAGCATGCGCACAGTCATTGATCGACAGCTCGATATCGAAGACCGTCAACGTACCGGAAGATATCCCGTTCGCCGATTTCCAGGAAGTCTATCGCGACGGCTATGCTCGCGGGTGCAAGGGATTGACCACCTATCGTCCCAATGCGGTGACCGGCTCGGTGCTGACCGTCGAAGAACCAGCAGTCGGCAAAAAGAATGGCCTTGCAGACCCGATTCATTCGGAACCGCCAAAACGAGAGGAGATGCTCGATGGCACCACCTACAAGCTCAAGTGGCCGGACAGCGCACATGCCCTTTACGTGACCATCAACAACATCGACGATGGCTCTCACAAACGTCCCTTCGAGATATTCATCAATTCCAAGAACATGGACCACTATGCGTGGACGTTGGCTCTGACCCGAATGATCTCCGCCGTCTTCAGGCGCGGAGGCGATGTCTCGTTCGTCGCGGAGGAACTCAAGGCGGTGTTCGATCCTCGCGGAGGGGCATGGGTCACCGGGCGGTTCGTTCCCTCGCTCCTCGCCGCGATCGGCGAAATCATCGAGCGTCACATGGCACAATTTGCGCCGGCCCAGCTGGATCTCCCCATCGAGCCGACTTCTGAAGCTGCAACCTCCTTTACGGCAGCACCGATGGGTCCTTGCTGCCCCCAATGCGGGGTTCCCGGCATGATCAGAGAAGAAGGGTGCAACAAATGTCTTTCCTGCGGCTATTCCAAATGCGGTTGATAACCCCCTAGTCATTGTCTGATGGACGGAACGAAACGCCTGGCCCTGCGACGCGAACGTGAAGCGAAAGCACCGATCTTGCTGCAGGCCGGATTTCGGCCCTTTTTCCTAGCAAGCGCAGCGTGGTTCCCGATGGCAATGGCCCTCTGGCTGGTGATTTTGTCAGGAAGAATCGAGCTTCAATCGCATTTGGATCCCGTGACCTGGCACGGTCACGAGATGATCTTCGGCGGCGTTGGCGCGGCGATGACGGGTTATCTGCTTACGGCGACCCCAAACTGGAGCGGTCGTCTGCCGGCAATCGGCGGCCCCCTGCTTGCACTGCTGGGTTGGTGGGTCCTGGCACGAGTGATCAACGCCACCGCCGGCTGGGCTGGCCCGTGGCCTGCAGCGCTAATTGACACGGGTTACTATAACTTTCTGGCCGCCGTTATTGGCAGGGAGAGCTGGCATGGAAAAGGCCGAGGCGCCTCATTAGCAGTGCTGACAGCCGTATTCGCGATTGCGTGTGGCGCGCATCATCTTACTGCTGCAGCCGGAGGTTTGGATCAGGGCATTTCCACTCGAGCAGGCATTGCAATCCTCGTTCTTCTGATTTCGCTTGTCGGCGGAAAGCTACTTCCGTCCTTTACCCGCAATGCCCTTCCACGAGATGTTCGCACGACGGTCACTGCTCAGAAAACGCAGTTCGACGCCATGGTGAACTGGGTCACAGCTCTGGCTTCGCTGACCTGGGTCGTGGATTCGAACGGAATCGCGCGGACCATGTTGGCTCTCGCGGGCCTGTTGCACCTGGCTCGCGCGATCCGCTGGCAGCCGTGGCGCATCACACATGAGCCTTCGGTCGTCTCCCTCCATCTTGCTTATCTACTTCTCCCCCTTGGATTACTTGGCCTTTCTTGCGCCGGGGAAGGCCGTCAACCAGATATATTGCACCTGCTTACAGCGGGAGCGATCTCCAGCATGATACTGGCCGTCATGGCCCGTCTGAGCATTACCCAGACCGGTCGTTACCCGCGTTGGCGGCTGGCTCCTTTAGCGGCAGTTCTGTTCGCCTCCCTCGGTGCCATAGTCCGCGTCCTCTCCGGGACCGCTTTGATCTCCTTGCAGGAAAGATGGTTCATCGCCGGCCTGCTTTGGATGCTTGGGTTCGGCATTTTTCTTGTCTTTTTCGCGCCGATGCTTGTTCTTCCTCGGCTGCGTCAGCGATCGCGCTAGATCAATGTTCCCTCCAGGCACACAAGCGTTCTCCATGGCCTTGAAATTCCTGTGGCGCGATCGCGAGCGGAAATGATCTGCCGCAAATCGATCGGTCAGCGGACAAGCTAAGTATTCGGTTATTCCTCACTGGGACAGGTCCGATGCCACGCTTCGCCATTGCTCTTTTCGGCTGCGCCGCTCTCGCGCTCTCTCACCAGGCAGCGTTCGCGCAAGCGGCGGAAACCATTGCTGCACCCCCGGCGCCCGAAGTTCCGGACCAGGATGACAGCTGGATCGATCCGGTCGTCGATGTGCGGTATCGCTACGAGTTTGTCGATCAGGAAGATTTCGCGCTCGATGCCTACGCATCGACGTTGCGCGTGCGTCTGGGGGTGCTGGCCGAACCGGTGGAGATGTTCAGCCTATACGCGGAAGGCGAGGCCATCCTTCATGTGGGGCCGGACAAGTTCAACGACACTGCCAATGGTGTGGTTAACCGCCCCGTGGTCGGCGACCCGGAAGATATACTGCTCAACCAGATTTACGCCCGATTTCGTCCCCACCCAGGCGCGTCGATCACCGCGGGGCGTCAGACCGTCAATTACGATAATCAGCGCTGGATCGGCTCGGTCGGCTGGCGGCAAAACGACCAGACGCTCGACGCCGTGACTGCAAGTATCGAGAATATTCCCGGCACGGGAATTTTCGCCAGCTACGGCCATGCCTGGCGTGTGAACCGCGTCTTTGGACCGGACTCGCCGCAAGGTGTGTGGCGAGACAACGATATTCATCTGGTCCGGATCGGGAGCGAAGTTGGCGCGGTGGGCAGGGTCACCGCCTACGGCTACTGGCTTGATCTTCCCGCGGTGCCCGCGCTTTCGAGCCGTACGTTCGGTGTTCGGCTGGCAGGACGTCAGACGCTGGGAAGAAGTCCGGCAAGCGCGACCTATGCGCTCGAATTTGCACGGCAAACCGGCGCAGGCTTCAATCCCGGCGATGCAAGTCACTCTTATTGGCTCGTGGAATCTGGCATTGCTTTCGGTCCGGCGAATATGAAATTGGGGTATGAGCGGCTGGAGGGTGATGGCCGGACGGCGCTGCAGACCCCGCTCGCCACGCTTCATGCTTTCAACGGGTGGGCAGATAAGTTTCTCGTCACGCCCCAGGCTGGCCTGCGTGACCTCTATGTCGATGCGGGATATGCCGTGCCAGCAGACAAGGGGTTTCTATCGGGAACGGTATTCCGGTTCGTCTTCCACGATTTCCGCTCGACGGAGGGCAATATCCATTATGGCCGCGAATGGGATGCGATGCTCAGTCGCAAGCTTTACGGGCCGGTGTCGGTAACCCTTAAGCTGGCACACTATGACGCAATTGCTTTTGCTTCGAAAACGACGAAGGGCTGGATCCAGCTGGAAGCGCGGTTCTGATCCGGACGCTCGCCTTTATGCATCGTCTCCGTCGGCCAGGGCTTTGAGCGCGTGCCGATCGAGCACCTGAATGCAGGTCAATGTTTCGAGGCGCATGATCCGGCTGTTTCGCAATTGACCGAACACGCGGCTGACCGTTTCCTTGGTCAGACCAAGATAATCAGCGATATCTGCCCGGCTCATCGGCAGGATGACACGGTCCATTGGATGCCCCGTGAGCCTCTCGAACCGCGCAAGCAGATAGAGAATGAAAGATGCGACGCGCTCCATCGCCGTTTTTCGACCGAGCACGATGAATTGCAGCTGCGCCGCCGCAATCTCTTGCCGCGCTAGCACCAGCAGTGAATCTTTCAGTAATGGGTTCTCTTCAACAAAATCATCAAACCGTGAGCGAGGGAAGCTCCAGATCCGACTCGGCTCCAGCGCCTCAGCAGTCACTTCATGAGATTCGTCGATGGAAATCCCGAGAAATTCCCCCGGAAGCGCGAACCCCGTGATCTGTCTGCGACCGTCGAAGAGAATACGGTACAGCCGAAGGCTGCCAGTGGCCACCGTATAGACGTAGTTGACCTCGTCTCCCTGGTGGAACAGGGGTTCCTCAGCTTTCAGTTCGCGCACCGATCCGAACGCGCGTAACTGTGACAGATCACTGCAGCGTAACGCGTAGAACAGTGATATCCGCCGCACCTCGCAAGAATAGCAGGGGTGCTCCGGAGGCAAGACCGGCGGCGCGTGGCTGGGGTGCTGTCCGGATGAAGCCTTAAGCAATATGAACTCCAAAGTTCACCTGCTCATGGCGATTTAAACGGAGAGAGTCGAGGGCGCTGACTTATCCGAAGAGAAAAACAAGCGCGACGATAACAGATACAATAACGGTCACGAGCCATACAATCGGCCAAATTCCGAAGTCCCGGCCCTTGACCGAAATGGAAGAAAGCGGGGGCACGGGACTGCTTTGAGTGCGGGCGTCTCCGTGGGCCTGAAGCAGCCGTGGGTTGAGTGGCGCGTTGTCCGCTGCACGCGTCTGTTCCGCGGAAGTTGGGTTACGACGGGTCATTTCACGCCTCCTCGATAGTGTTTCGATGCGGATGCTTCCGCGCCGGATGCGCGCTGCAGGGCTTCTGCGAAAGACGCCAGTCGATGATGGCGCCGAGGCAGGCAAGCGCAGGGTCAGCCGCGTTACGAATATGACTTATCAGCGTTGCCCAATCTTCTTCGCTAGCGAAACGGCTGAAGTCTGCGACAGCCATGCGCGCGGCTCGAGCAGGAGAGACGTTCTCACTCGCTGCCAACTTTTCAAGTGCTCGAGCCTGAACGGGGCCTGCTCCGGCGAGCCAGCCCTGGATGTCAGCTCCGGCCTTTTTCGCGAGTGCAAGGTAGTCCCCTAGCATCATGCGGCGAGCGTCCCTCGGCGCTGGTCTTCTTCGACCGGTGGGGCATCGAGAACCACGCCCTCGATCTCGGCTTTTTCGGCGAGCGATTGCACCATTTGCATGGCGGATACGGTCCAGGAGCGCGCCTCGAGAAGGTCAGCGATTTTGTCCTTCGCGACTTCGAACGGCAATTCTTGCCCTTTGATGATTCGATCCAGGCGAATGGCGTGCCAGCCGTGCTTGGACCGCACCGGTTCGGAATTGACCGTGCCGGGCTTAGTGGCTTCGATGTGCGCCTGAACCTGTTGCACCAGTTCGCCGCGGCGGATCTGACCGAGCGAGCCGTTTTGCTGGCGCGAAGGGCAGCCAGAAAACTCGCGCGCCGCCTCGGCGAACGCTTTCTCATCATTCCCAATCGCAGTGATAATTGTGCGAGCTTGCGCTTCGGCAGCTTTCCAACCGTCGTCGCCCGCTCCCTCTTCGGGCTCGATAAGAATATGCGAGGCTTCGTAAAGTGATGGTGTGCGGAAGCGATGTCGGTTCGCGCGGTAATAACGCTCACACTCTTCTTCCGTCGGCACCGCATTGCTCACGACCTCGTCAAGTAATGCTTTTACCAGACCTTCATGCTTGGTAGCGCGCCTCCCTCCTTCCGTTTCCTCCCTCGAGGACAGTCCTCTGCGTATTGCTTCGCGCACCAACAGATGCCTAACGACCAGAGCCTGTGCCGCAGCGCGCCATGCCTCTTCGCCCGAAGGAGCCGGATGATGCGGCATTTCCTCGGCGATCTGCTCTTCGGTTATCTCGTGTCCATCGACCGTGACGATTCCAAAAGCGGGCAGCGGCTGTAGTTGCTCATCCGCCCCGCCGCACCCATGTGTTTCGCACGCCGACGGCATGGCCGGGTCCTCTCGCGCATCGGGTGCGCCGATATTTATGACATCAAGCTTGCGCTCCATCACTGCACCTCTTCGGTGAATGCACGGCCGGTTGCGGGATCGGGCGAATAGGCGGGCGCTCCCCCAAACGGCTGGGGTGCCCGAGCCGGCGCACCCTTGCGCCGCCGGGTCCGCACGATCTGATAGCCGGGCCGGAGGAGATACCATATCGGGACGCTGAACACGTGCACCAGCCGTGTAAACGGCGTCAGCAGGAACAGGGTCAGGCCTAGAACGATGTGTAGCTTGTAGACGATGTGTGTCTGAACAATGTAGTCGGAAGAACCAGGCTGGAGAGTCAGGAGACCGTTGGCCCATGCCATGAAATTGACCATCTCGCGTCCCTCGATATGCTGCAGGGTCCAGTAGGTCGTTGACAGCCCCAGCAGGATCTGGAGCCAGATCAGGGCCAATACGACGATGTCGAGCGTCGCCGAGCTGCGCCTGATCCGTGGATCGAACAATCTCCGGTGCAGCAGCAAGGTGCAGCCGATGAAGGCCGCGACACCTGCGATGCCGCCCGCCACAAGCGCGAGAACCTGCTTCCACTGGTGCTGCACTCCGAAATAGTCGAACAGCTCGATTGGGGTCAGCAAGCCGACCAGATGTCCGCCCAACAGCACGAGAATGCCGAGGTGAAACATATTTGAACCGAGCATCATCTGCTTGCGCCGAAGGAACTGGCTCGATTGAGAGCGCCAGCTATATTGGTTCGTGTCGAAGCGCAGGATGCTGCCGATGACCATCACAGTCACGGCGAGATACGGATACCAGCCGAACAGCAGGTAATGGATGAACTCATTCATGCCGCGCTCCTTCCTTTGCTTTCTGCGCCCGATTGGATGCGCGGATACGGGCGATGACACCGGTTGGGCCGCCATTGTCGAAAGCTGCGGTGCCGAAACTGACCGGGGCTTCCTCCCATAGTTCGTCGACGCTCTTGGTTTCATCCTCGGCGAATGCCTTGCCGATTTCCTCCACCCGCTCGGCATCCGGCCGAGCGTCCGCTAGTTCGATCGCGGCACTCAACACCGCTGCCCAGGGCGCTTCGCGCTCGGTCAGACGTTCGGCCAGGACAGTGAAGACCTCGATTGGCTGGCGCAGCCAGTCACGCGCTTCCTGGGGCGGGATCTCCGCAGTGAACTCCAGGAACAAGGGGATGTAGTCGGGCAGTTCGTTGCTGGTCATTTCCAGACCATGCCGAATATATTCAAGGCCAAGATCGCTCATCGCCTGGCCTCGATCCTTGCCGTCTCCATGCACGTGTTCGAACAAGTGCAGCGAGAGCCGGCGTGTGCTATCGAACAGCTCGCTGTAAGCAGCCTGAAGATCGAACAATTCTCGTGTTGAAAGATCATCCATCAGCGGTTCAAGCGCAGCGATGGCTTGAGTGGACAAGGCTGCTTCACTGACAAGCGCCGAGCGCAGTTCGGGAACTGCTTCCCGGAGCTCCGTGCTA
Organism: Allopontixanthobacter sp.; assembly: GCF_034376665.1. Classification (NCBI taxonomy): domain Bacteria; kingdom Pseudomonadati; phylum Pseudomonadota; class Alphaproteobacteria; order Sphingomonadales; family Erythrobacteraceae; genus Allopontixanthobacter; species Allopontixanthobacter sp. Next base: position 51,590 of record NZ_JAXMJI010000115.1, read on the forward strand.
GGATACCCGAGCAGCGCTGCAAGGGTGCGC